>NZ_JAWNEI010000012.1:0-141168 GCF_034107425.1 Enterobacter sp. 148H3
GTATTTACCATAAAAAGTAACAGTAAAGCCCAGGTAAATATTATTATATTTACCCATGTTTAACTTTATTATTACAATCAACAGTCATTGCCGAAGAAAATAAAAAACGGGGCAATGAAATTGCCCCGTAATATAGCCCAGACGATTGAATACGCCTACTGCTGGTAATGTTATGTGCGCTTATTTTGACCAGTAAGCGGCTTTTGCTTTCTGCAGTTTTTCGTAGGCCTTCAGCAGCGACTGGTGCGCCGGGAAGGCTTTCAGATCGCTATCAACAGCCTGCAGGCCATAGAACGGCGCTTCACCGCTCAGGGCCGCGCTGGCTGCTTCTACAGCCTCAGCACCGTACATGCGCACGAAAGCATTCAGGTATTGCAGCGGCTCGCGATCCTCTTCCTGTGCCAGCAGGAGCAGGGTTTGCAGGCAACGGTAATAGTTGGTGCGCTCAGCAGAGAAGACCGACTGGTTGAATTCCATGGTCCACTCGGTCCAGGCCAGGGCCTGATCTAGGTCGCCACCCGCCAGGGCCAGCATCGCTTTCAGTTCACCGATACGCAGGGTATACCAGCCGTTATCTTTACCGGTCGCGAGACCCAGCAGTTCGCGTACGCGGGTGAAGTCGTCGTGGCCTTCCTCGTCCAGTTGGGCGATCAGGTTCAGATAATCTTCTTTCTCCCACTCGCTGCCCGGAAGAGCCAGCAGCGTTTCGCGCAGATGTGCACCCATGCTGTTATTCGCCAGCCACAGATCTTCTGCAGGGTAGATGTCGGACATGCCGGGAACAATAATGCGGCATGCATAGACGCCCAGGTGCTCGTAGTCGGCGATATAGACGTCCTGGTCTTCGGCTTTGAAAATCGCCATCAGCGTAGCGAACTCTTCTTCGGTTGTACCGGCAAAGCTCCAGTCCACGAACGGATAGTCTGCGTCCTGTTTGAACATATCCCAGGAGATCAAACCGCTGGAGTCAATGAAGTGGGTTTCGAGGTTGGTATGTTCAGCCACCTCTTCATCGTCAAACGTTGGCGGGGTGAATACGTCGAGATCTTTCAGGCTACGGCCCTGCAGCAGCTCGGTGACGGTGCGTTCCAGCGCCACGCCGAAGTCAGGGTGCGCGCCAAAGGAGGCGAAACAGGTGCCGTTTGTCGGGTTGAACAGCACGACGCAGATAACCGGGTACTTGCCGCCCAGCGAGCCGTCATAGGCAAAGATTGGGAAACCTTCTGCTTCCAGCTTAGCGATGGACTCCACTACGCCCGGGTAGCGCGCCAGCACGTCGGCCGGAATTTCAGGCAGGCTAATGGATTCGGCGATGATGCGGTTTTTAATGTGGCGTTCAAAGACTTCGGACAGACCCTGCACGCGCGCTTCATTGCGGGTGTTCCCGGCGGACATGCCGTTGGACACATACAGGTTGCCGACGATGTTCATCGGGATATAGACGGTCTGCTCGTCAGACTGGCGGGTAAACGGCAGGGCGCAGATCCCACGGTCTTCATTGCCAGACTGCAGATCGATCAACATGCTGGCGGTCAGTTCGTTGTCTGGATCGTAGAAGGCACGCAGGCGTGAGTCGAGAATACCTTCCGGCAGTTCGTCGTCTTCGGTCAGCGGGAACCATTTTTCATTTGGATAGTGAACGAACGGGCCGTTAGCGATAGTCTCGCCCAGCCAGAAGTCAGCGAAGAAATAGTTGGTGGACAGACGCTCAAAATACTCACCCAGCGCAGAGGCCAGTGCCGCTTTTTTTGTCGCGCCTTTACCGTTGGTAAAGCACAGGGCACAGTCTTTATCGCGAATATGCACGGACCAGACGTGAGGCACCGGATTGAGCCAGGAGGCTTCTTCGATGTTAAAACCCAGGTCGGTCAGTTTCTGCTGGAAGCGAGCGATGGAATCTTCCAGAGCGGCATCTTTGCCGGGGATAAACGTTTGAGTCATGGCGTTCACTTTTATCGTACGTAAAGCGCGCAATGATACGGGTTTTGCGTGACGGGTGCTATCTTCGGCGAAAATAAATGGCTGGGCTATGCTTAGTGGCAGTAACTGACTGTTAAGGCATAGAAAAATGAAAGCATTTGATCTCCAGCGGATGGCGTTTGATAAAGTTCCTCCTGAATTTCTTGGCGAAGTGGCGCTGCGCAGCCTGTATACCTTCGTACTTGTCTTCCTGTTTCTTAAAATCACCGGCCGTCGCGGCGTACGGCAGATGTCGCTCTTTGAGGTGTTGATCATCCTGACGCTGGGTTCAGCGGCGGGGGATGTCGCCTTCTATGACGATGTGCCGATGGTGCCGGTGTTTATCGTTTTTGTTTCACTGGCGCTTCTTTATCGCCTTGTCATGTGGCTGATGTCGAAAAGCGAAAAGCTGGAAGATCTGCTTGAGGGGAAGCCGGTCGTTATCGTCGAGGACGGGCAGTTGGCCTGGGAAAATGTACAAAGCGCCAATATGACCGAGTTCGAGTTCTTTATGGAGCTACGACTGAATAGCGTTGAACAGCTCGGGCAGGTGCGTCTGGCGATCATGGAAACCAACGGGCAGATCAGCGTCTATTACTATTCTGACGACGAGGTGAAGCCGGGACTGTGTATCCTGCCGGATATGCTGATCGAGCGTTTCAGAACCGTACCTGAGTCAGGCGAGTATGCCTGCGTGAGATGTAGCCATGTGCTCGCGATGCAGCCGGGGGATCGTCAATTATGCCCCCGCTGTGCAAATCCGGAATGGACGAAGGTTAGCCGGGCCAAACGCATCACCTGACAGCCATTTTGTCGGTTTTGTCATGGCGAGGCGGCAGATTGTTTTGTGTGACGCGGGGCACATTTCACGGGTCATAAGTTTTAGACATTGCGGCGCGTGTCACTGAATGATAAAACCGATATCCACAGTTATAACTTATGGCTTTTAGCGTGGTGAGGGGAAATGGCTCAAGTCTTTAATTTCAGTTCAGGTCCGGCAATGTTACCGGCAGACGTGCTTAAACAGGCTCAACAGGAACTCTGTGACTGGAACGGTCTCGGTACGTCGGTGATGGAAATCAGCCACCGTGGTAAAGAGTTTATTCAGGTGGCCGAAGAGGCAGAAAAGGATTTTCGCGATCTGCTGAATATTCCCTCGAACTACAAAGTATTGTTCTGCCACGGCGGTGGACGCGGCCAGTTTGCAGGCGTTCCGCTGAATATCCTCGGTGACAAAACGACGGCTGACTACGTTGATGCGGGCTACTGGGCTGCGAGCGCCGTTAAAGAAGCGCATAAATACTGCACGCCGAATGTTATCGACGCCAAAGTGACCGTTGATGGCCTGCGCGCCGTGAAGCCAATGAGCGAGTGGCAGCTTTCTGATAACGCAGCCTATCTGCACTACTGCCCGAACGAAACCATTGACGGGATTGCCATCGACGAGACGCCAAACTTCGGCAGCGATGTCGTGGTTGCCGCCGACTTCTCCTCCACCATTCTGTCTGCGCCAATTGATGTCAGCCGCTACGGCGTTATCTATGCGGGCGCGCAGAAAAATATCGGTCCGGCCGGTTTGACTATCGTCGTCGTGCGTGAAGACCTGCTGGGTAAAGCACATACATCCTGCCCGTCGATTCTTGATTACACCGTGCTGAACGACAACGATTCTATGTTCAACACCCCACCGACGTTTGCCTGGTACCTTTCCGGCCTGGTCTTCAAATGGCTGAAGCAAAACGGCGGCGTGGCGCAGATGGACAAGGTGAATCAGCAGAAAGCTGAACTGCTGTATGGCGTGATCGACAAAAGCGATTTCTATCGCAACGATGTGGCGAAAGCTAACCGTTCCCGCATGAACGTGCCGTTCCAACTGGCGGACAGCAGCCTGGATAAAGTGTTCCTGGAAGAGTCCTTCGCGGCAGGCCTGCATGCGCTCAAAGGTCACCGTGTCGTTGGCGGCATGCGTGCCTCCATCTATAACGCGATGCCGCTGGAAGGCGTTAAAGCTCTGACGGATTTCATGATCGACTTCGAACGTCGCCACGGTTAATAGCGCTGTTTTCACCCCCGTAGCCCTGCTGCGGGGTTTTTATTATGTTGAGTTGAGAGTTAAGTTTTCATGGAATCCCTGACGTTACAACCTATCGCGCGGGTAGATGGCACCATTAATCTGCCTGGTTCAAAAAGTGTCTCGAACCGCGCTCTGCTGCTGGCAGCACTGGCAAACGGCACCACCGTCCTTACAAACCTGCTGGAC
This sequence comes from Enterobacter sp. 148H3, assembly GCF_034107425.1. Taxonomy (NCBI): domain Bacteria; kingdom Pseudomonadati; phylum Pseudomonadota; class Gammaproteobacteria; order Enterobacterales; family Enterobacteriaceae; genus Enterobacter; species Enterobacter sp. 148H3. Next base: position 4,220 of record NZ_JAWNEI010000012.1, read on the forward strand.
AGCGATGACGTACGCCATATGCTCAATGCGCTGAAAGCGTTGGGTGTTCATTACATTCTCTCCGACGATCGTACCCGCTGCGAAGTGACTGGCAGCGGCGGCGCGCTGCAGACGGATGAAGAGCTTGAGCTGTTTCTGGGCAATGCGGGTACCGCGATGCGTCCGCTGGCGGCGGCCCTGTGTCTTGGGCGCAACAACATTGTGCTGACCGGCGAACCTCGCATGAAAGAGCGTCCGATTGGTCATCTGGTGGATGCCCTGCGTCAGGGCGGCGCGCAGGTTGAGTATCTGGAGCAGGAAAACTATCCGCCACTGCGTCTGCGCGGTGGTTTTAACGGCGGTCACGTCGAGGTTGACGGCAGCGTCTCCAGCCAGTTCCTGACGGCACTGCTGATGACCGCGCCGCTGGCACCGCAGGATACGGTTATTACGATTAAAGGCGAGCTGGTCTCCAAACCTTATATTGATATCACCCTGCACCTGATGAAAACCTTCGGTGTCGAGGTGGAAAACCAGTCTTATCAGCGCTTCGTGGTGCGTGGGGCACAGCAGTACCAGTCTCCGGGCAGCTATCTGGTTGAAGGCGACGCTTCGTCGGCTTCTTACTTCCTGGCTGCGGGCGCGATCAAAGGCGGTACCGTGAAGGTCACCGGTATTGGTCGCAATAGCGTGCAGGGCGACATCCGTTTTGCGGACGTGCTGGAAAAAATGGGCGCGGTTGTGACCTGGGGTGATGACTTCATCGCCTGTACCCATGGCGATCTGAAGGCCATCGACATGGACATGAACCATATTCCGGATGCGGCGATGACCATTGCCACTGCGGCGCTGTTTGCAAAAGGCACCACCACGCTGCGTAATATCTACAACTGGCGCGTAAAAGAGACTGACCGTCTGTTCGCGATGGCGACTGAGCTGCGTAAGGTCGGCGCTGAGGTGGAAGAGGGCGAAGACTACATTCGCATCACGCCTCCTGCAAAACTGCAGGTTGCCGAGATCGGAACCTACAACGATCACCGTATGGCGATGTGCTTCTCGCTGGTGGCGTTGTCAGACACGCCTGTGACCATCCTTGACCCGAAATGTACGGCGAAAACGTTCCCGGACTACTTCGAACAGCTGGCACGCATTAGCACGCTGGCCTGATAACACCTTGCCGCATCGCCTGATGCGGCATTTCCTTACGCTTCCTGACGAACACTTCCGTTCATTTCTTCTACACTCTGCTTCAATCAATCCGTAATTTGCACGCAAAGGTAACAGTTGCGCACGTTGACGCGTATAATGCGCGGCGTTCATGTAAACGGTATGCCTTATTTAAGGAGAAAAAGATGACGGCAATTGCCCCGGTAATCACCATTGATGGGCCGAGTGGCGCAGGGAAAGGGACTCTGTGCAAAGCGATGGCGGAAGCATTGCAATGGCATCTTTTAGATTCGGGAGCAATCTATCGCGTGCTGGCTCTGGCTGCGCTACATCATCACGTGGACGTGGCGTCAGAAGAAGCGCTGGTTCCGCTGGCCGCGCATCTTGATGTGCGTTTCGTGTCGACCGATGGCAACCTGGAAGTGATCCTTGAAGGGGAAGACGTGAGCGGGGAAATCCGTACTCAGGAAGTGGCGAATGCGGCCTCTCAGGTAGCGGCCTTCCCGCGCGTTCGTGAGGCGTTGTTACGTCGTCAGCGCGCGTTTCGTGAAGCCCCGGGTTTGATCGCGGACGGACGCGATATGGGAACCGTGGTATTCCCTGATGCACCTGTGAAAATTTTCCTTGACGCCTCTTCAGAAGAACGCGCTCAGCGCCGCATGCTTCAGTTGCAGGAAAAGGGGTTTAGTGTTAACTTTGATCGCCTTTTATCCGAGATAAAAGAGCGCGATGACCGCGATCGTAACCGCGCCGTCGCTCCACTTGTTCCAGCAGAAGATGCATTAGTTCTGGATTCAACCAGTTTAACTATTGAGCAAGTGATTGAAAAAGCGCTACAATATGCGCGCCAAAAACTGGCACTCGCGTAATCGCGACCGATTTAGCAGTACCCCCGCTGCAATGGATTGACGGCGGGTATGTGAAACAACCCCATCCGGCACGGAGCCAGGTGGACGTTAATATTAACCTGAAGATTAAACATGACTGAATCTTTTGCTCAACTGTTTGAAGAATCCTTAAAAGAAATCGAAACCCGCCCGGGTTCCATCGTTCGCGGTGTTGTTGTTGCTATCGACAAAGACGTAGTACTGGTTGACGCCGGTCTGAAATCTGAGTCCGCCATTCCGGCAGAGCAGTTCAAAAACGCCCAGGGCGAGCTGGAAATCCAGGTTGGCGACGAAGTTGACGTTGCTCTGGACGCAGTAGAAGACGGCTTCGGTGAAACCCTGCTTTCTCGTGAGAAAGCGAAACGTCACGAAGCTTGGATCACGCTGGAAAAAGCTTACGAAGAAGCTGAAACTGTGGTCGGTGTTATCAACGGCAAAGTTAAAGGTGGCTTCACTGTTGAGCTGAATGGTATTCGTGCGTTCCTGCCAGGTTCTCTGGTAGACGTTCGTCCAGTCCGTGACACCCTGCACCTGGAAGGCAAAGAGCTTGAGTTCAAAGTAATCAAGCTGGACCAGAAGCGTAACAACGTTGTTGTTTCCCGTCGTGCCGTTATCGAATCTGAAAACAGCGCAGAACGCGATCAGCTGCTGGAAAACCTGCAGGAAGGCATGGAAGTCAAAGGTATCGTTAAGAACCTCACTGACTACGGCGCATTCGTTGACCTGGGCGGCGTTGATGGCCTGCTGCACATCACCGACATGGCGTGGAAACGCGTTAAGCACCCAAGCGAAATCGTGAACGTGGGCGACGAAATCACTGTTAAAGTGCTGAAGTTCGACCGCGAGCGTACTCGTGTTTCCCTCGGCCTGAAACAGCTGGGCGAAGATCCATGGGTAGCTATCGCTAAGCGTTACCCAGAAGGTACTAAACTGACTGGTCGCGTAACCAACCTGACTGACTACGGCTGCTTCGTTGAAATCGAAGAAGGCGTTGAAGGTCTGGTGCACGTTTCCGAAATGGACTGGACCAACAAAAACATCCACCCATCCAAAGTTGTTAACGTTGGTGATGTAGTGGAAGTAATGGTTCTGGATATCGACGAAGAACGTCGTCGTATCTCCCTGGGCCTGAAACAGTGCAAAAACAACCCATGGCAGCAGTTCGCGGAAACCCACAACAAGGGCGACCGTGTTGAAGGTAAAATCAAGTCTATCACTGACTTCGGTATCTTCATCGGCCTGGACGGCGGCATCGATGGCCTGGTTCACCTGTCTGACATCTCCTGGAACGTTGCAGGCGAAGAAGCAGTTCGTGAATACAAAAAAGGCGACGAAATCGCTGCAGTTGTTCTGCAGGTTGACGCAGAGCGTGAGCGTATCTCCCTGGGTGTTAAACAGCTCGCAGAAGATCCGTTCAACAACTGGGTTGCACTGAACAAGAAAGGCGCAATCGTAAACGGTAAAGTAACTGCTGTTGACGCTAAAGGCGCAACCGTAGAACTGGCTGACGGCGTTGAGGGTTACCTGCGCGCTTCTGAAGCTTCCCGTGACCGCGTTGAAGATGCCACTCTGGTTCTGAACGTAGGCGACGACGTTGAAGCTAAGTTCACCGGTGTTGACCGTAAGAACCGTGCAATCAGCCTGTCTGTTCGTGCTAAAGACGAAGCTGATGAGAAAGATGCAATCGCAACTGTTAACAAACAGGAAGATGCAAACTTCTCTAACAACGCAATGGCTGAAGCTTTCAAAGCAGCTAAAGGCGAGTAATATCAGGTTCTCAGCATCATTTGCGCTGTAACGCATTTACAGCGTGAAGGATGAGGAGCAAACTTGACAGATTGCAGGATTCGTCCTGTAATCAATAACAAAGGGCGGCTACGGCCGCCCTTGTTTAATGAGCTGTTCAGCTAATTGGTTTGAAAGGAACCGGAGGAATCATGACCAAGTCAGAATTGATTGAAAGACTTGCCAGTCAGCAACCGCATATCCCTGCCAAGGCAGTGGAAGATGCCGTAAAAGAGATGCTGGAGCATATGGCCTCCACTCTTGCCCAGGGCGAGCGCATTGAAATCCGCGGTTTCGGTAGTTTTTCTCTGCACTATCGTGCTCCACGTACCGGGCGTAACCCGAAAACTGGCGATAAAGTCGAGCTGGAAGGTAAGTACGTTCCACACTTTAAGCCGGGTAAAGAACTGCGCGATCGCGCCAATATTTACGGTAACTGAGTTTAGCCAGCCGGTTAAACTGGGTTCGAAAGAAAGCACCTGCGGGTGCTTTTTTTGTGTCTGTCGCTTTTATTCTGAAGATGTCCCGCATTTTCAGTTTCGTTTTCTGTAAGCCGATAAAAACAACACAGCGCGCGCTGTAAAACGCATTCTTCTCATCTGACATTTCGCACTGCTTGCATACATACTGCCGCTCTGAAACAGGGAGGTAGCAATGGGAATTCCCACGCTTAGTATCTGCGCCATTCTGGCGATAGCCCCGTTACTCTGGTTACCTGAACTGCCATCACCTTACACCGTGTGGGTCATGGTGGCTGGCGGGATAGTGCTTGCTGCATGGCAAAACCATCGAGTGAAGTATGCTGGTATTACGCTGTTATTTTGTGCGTGGGGCATTCTAGCCGCGCAGGAGAGCGTCTGGCCGATGCAGCATTTAACCACGGGGGCCGTGCAGGCTGAGGTAGAGCTCACATCGACCGACGGCGCTACTCTGCATCAGGGAAACATTCGCAGCATTGATGGCAAGCGCTGGTGGGCTTCAACCGGCGTAACGCTGTATGGCAACTATCTGCCACAGAAAGCGTGTGCCGGTCAGCGCTGGACCATGACGCTCAGGCTCAGGCCTGCCCATGGCGAACTGAACGACGGCGGTTATGATTCTCAGCGCAGCGCCTTTGCCCAACATCAAACGCTGAGTGGGCGCTTCACCCGTGCTGAACTCGTCGATGGGCGCTGCAGCCTGCGAGCGCAATACCTGATGTCACTGCAAAACCGACTTTCTGCTTACCGCTGGGGTGCGGTTATCCTCGGACTTGGGATGGGTGAACGTCTGGATGTTCCCCGGGAAATAAAAGACCTGATGCGTGAAACCGGTACGCTGCATTTGATGGCGATTTCGGGCCTGCATATCGCGCTGGCAGCCTCTCTCGTCTGGTTACTTGCACGTGGACTCCAGTTTTTATTACCCAGCCATCGGGTCCACTGGCAAATGCCTCTCCTGGCTGGGTTATGCTTTGCCGCCTTCTATGCCTGGCTTACGGGTCTGCAACCTCCTGCGCTACGTACGGTCATCGCGCTTTCTGTGCTTGCAATGTTGCGGATCGCTGCCCGCCAATGGTCTCCCTGGCAGGTATGGGGATGCTGTATCGCAGCGATCCTGATAAGCGATCCCTTAGCCGTACTTTCGCAGAGTCTTGCCCTGTCTGCATTTGCCGTCGCCGCGCTGATTTTCTGGTTTCAGTGGCTGCCTCTTCCAGACTGGCAACGGGCTCGACGTATACGGCCGCTGCTGAACCTGCTCTATCTGCAGGTCGGTATGCTGATGCTGCTGATGCCATTACAGGTTCTGATTTTCCATGGCTTCAGCTTCACCTCACTGGTCGCGAATCTCTTTGCCGTTCCTCTGGTGACGTTTGTCTCCGTACCGCTGATCCTGCTCGGCATGCTGCTTCATCTGCTGCCGCTGGAAGCACTGGAAAGCGTTGTCTGGTTTGCAGCCGATAAGTCACTTGCAGGGCTATTCTGGCTCCTCATGCGCCTGCCTGATGGCTGGCAGAGTGTAGATCAACGCTGGCAGTACATGACACTACTGCCCTGGCTTATCATCATTGGCTGGCGTTTTCGTGCCTGGAAAACCCTTCCCGCCGTTTGTTTTGCAGGAAGTGTCTTACTGACATTTCCTCTCTGGAGAATGGAAAAAAGCGAGAGCTGGACTTTGCATATGCTGGATGTGGGGCAGGGGCTGGCAATAGTCATTGAACGGCAGAGGAAAGCCATTCTCTATGATACCGGGCTCGCCTGGCCGGGCGGGGACAGCGGACAGCGGTTAATAATCCCGTGGCTTCGCTGGCATCACCTGCGGCCTGAAGGCGTTATTCTCAGTCATGAGCACCTCGACCATGCGGGAGGTCTCGCATCGTTGCAAAAAGCGTGGCCTGACCTGTGGGTAAGAAGCCCATTGCGCCAGGCGGGGCATCACCCCTGTTTTCGTGGGCAGAGATGGAGATGGCAGGGGCTCTCCTTCACCGTACACTGGCCCCCTGAAAATTATCCGGCTCAGGGAAACAACCATTCCTGCGTGGTAAAAATCGACGACGGTGAGCAGAGTGTTCTGCTAACAGGAGACATTGAAGCGCAGGCGGAACAGGCTATGCTTAGCCATTACTGGCGTTATCTGACCTCTACCCTCATACAGGTGCCCCATCATGGCAGCATTACTTCTTCTTCCTTGCCGCTGGTACAGCGCGTGGAAGGTAAAATCGCCCTGGATTCAGCGGCCCGCTATAACGCATGGCGATTCCCGTCAGCAAAAGTTGTCCGACGCTATCGAAAAGAGGGGTATATCTGGCACGATACCCCTCATTCTGGACAAATATCGGTGACATTCTCGCAACATCACTGGCAAATCCGGCGCTTGCGAGAGCAATTTTTACCCGTTTGGTATCATCAGTGGTTTGGCGCGCCCGTCGATAACGGGTAGAATATGCGGCTATTTCAACGAATGCTGGTTTTTTGAATGCATAACGACAAAGATCTCTCCACGTGGCAAACCTTCCGCCGTCTCTGGCCGATGATTGCGCCCTTTAAAACAGGCCTGATCGTGGCGGGAGTAGCGTTAATCCTCAACGCAGCCAGCGATACTTTTATGCTATCGCTTCTCAAACCGTTACTGGACGACGGTTTTGGTAAAACGGATCGCTCAGTGCTGCTATGGATGCCTCTGGTGGTTATCGGACTGATGATCTTACGCGGTATCACCAGCTACATCTCCAGCTACTGCATTTCCTGGGTATCCGGGAAAGTGGTGATGACCATGCGCCGTCGCCTGTTCAGCCATATGATGGGCATGCCGGTCTCGTTCTTTGACAAGCAGTCTACCGGGACGCTGCTATCGCGTATTACCTACGACTCCGAGCAGGTTGCCTCCTCGTCCTCAAGCGCACTGATCACCGTTGTGCGTGAGGGTGCGTCAATCATCGGCCTGTTCGTGATGATGTTCTATTACAGCTGGCAACTGTCGCTCATCCTTATCGTTCTGGCGCCGGTAGTTTCTATTGCCATCCGCGTCGTCTCAAAGCGCTTCCGCAATATTAGTAAGAATATGCAGAACACGATGGGGCAGGTGACCACTAGCGCGGAACAGATGCTGAAAGGGCATAAGGAAGTGTTGATCTTCGGCGGTCAGGAAGTCGAAACAAAACGCTTTGATAAAGTCAGCAACAAAATGCGTCTTCAGGGGATGAAAATGGTCTCAGCCTCTTCCATCTCTGACCCGATTATTCAGCTGATTGCTTCACTGGCGCTGGCATTCGTCCTGTATGCGGCAAGCTTCCCAAGCGTAATGGAGACGCTGACTGCAGGTACCATCACCGTGGTCTTCTCCTCAATGATCGCCCTGATGCGTCCGCTGAAATCCCTGACAAACGTCAACGCCCAGTTCCAGCGTGGGATGGCGGCCTGTCAGACCCTGTTCAGCATTCTGGATTCCGAGCAGGAAAAAGATGAAGGTAAGCGCGTCATTGAGCGTGCAAACGGCGACGTTGAGTTTCGCAATGTGACCTTTACCTACCCTGGCCGCGAAACGCCGGCCCTGCGTAATATCAACCTGTCCATTCCGGCGGGTAAAACCGTGGCTCTGGTAGGCCGTTCTGGCTCGGGTAAATCGACCATTGCCAGTCTGATCACCCGTTTTTACGATATTAACGAAGGTGAGATCCTGTTAGACGGGCATGACCTGCGGGAGTATACCCTTCAGTCGCTGCGTAACCAGGTTGCTCTGGTTTCTCAGAACGTGCATCTGTTTAACGATACGGTCGCCAACAACATCGCTTACGCGCGCACTGATGAGTACAGCCGCGAGCAGATTGAGAACGCCGCGCGTATGGCCTACGCAATGGACTTTATCAATAAGATGGATAACGGCCTGGATACGATAATCGGTGAAAACGGGGTACTGCTCTCCGGCGGTCAGCGTCAGCGTATCGCCATTGCGCGTGCGCTGTTGCGCGATAGCCCGATTCTGATTCTGGACGAAGCGACCTCTGCGCTGGATACGGAATCAGAACGTGCTATTCAGTCTGCGCTGGATGAGCTGCAAAAGAATCGTACCTCGCTGGTGATTGCACACCGTCTGTCGACTATCGAGCAGGCTGACGAAATCGTCGTGGTTGAGGACGGCATCATTGTTGAACGCGGAAGCCATGCTGACCTGCTGGAGCACCGCGGCGTTTACGCCCAGCTTCATAAGATGCAGTTTGGCGAATGATTGCACGTATCTGGTCCGGTGAGAACCCGCTGTGGCTGCTGCTTTTGCCGCTCTCCTGGCTATACGGCCTGGTGAGCGGCATTATCCGTCTGCTTTACCGTCTGGGGCTGAAGCGTGCCTGGCGCGCGCCGGTGCCGGTTGTGGTTGTCGGTAATCTTACGGCAGGGGGCAACGGTAAAACGCCGGTGGTGATCTGGCTGGTGGAGCAATTGCAAAAACGCGGCATCCGCCCAGGGGTGGTATCGCGCGGATATGGTGGCAAAGCGGCGCGTTATCCGCTGCTGCTGACGGCGGAAACCACGACAGCCGAAGCGGGTGATGAACCGGTATTGATTTTCCAGCGTACCGGCGCGCCGGTTGCGGTCTCTCCGGTGCGCAGCGACGCCGTTCAGGCACTGCTTGCCGAACAGGCGGTACAAATCATCATCACTGACGATGGCTTGCAGCACTATGCCCTGGCGCGTGATAAAGAGATCGTGGTCATCGACGGTGTTCGCCGTTTTGGTAACGGCTGGTGGCTGCCTGCCGGCCCTATGCGTGAACGTGCTTCGCGACTGAAGTCCGTTGATGCGGTGATTGTGAACGGTGGAGAGGCAAAATCGGGTGAAATCCCGATGCACCTGCAGCCGGGTCTGGCGGTCAACCTGGCGACGGGTGAACGCCGGTCGGTTGCTGAGCTACCTTCACCTGTGGCGATGGCGGGAATTGGTCATCCCCCGCGCTTCTTCGCGACGCTGGAGCAGTGTGGTGCCCGGCTTGAAAAACGCGTTCCGCTGGCCGACCACCAGGCGCTGGTGGAAGGGCAGGTTGACGCCCTGACTGTGCCCGGACAGTCGCTGATCATGACCGAAAAAGATGCGGTAAAATGCCGTGCCTTTGCGAAAGATAACTGGTGGTATCTGCCGGTTGACGCTGAACTCAGCGGCGAGCAGCCGGAACACTTGCTCCAGGAACTGATTGCGTTGGTGCAGTAAAGGCTTACGCGGTTCCGGTGGCGCTTAGACTGACAGGAAAACGCATGTCATTACCGCAACTCTCGCTTTCAGCCGCACGTCATTTACACCTTGCCGCGCAGGGGCTGCTCAAAAAGCCCCGCCGCCGCGCACAGCCTGCCGATATTCTCTCTACCGTCCAGCGCATGTCGCTGCTTCAAATCGACACCATTAACATTGTGGCCCGTAGCCCTTACCTGGTCCTGTTTAGTCGACTGGGGAATTATCCTTCGCAGTGGCTGGATGAAGCGCTAAGCAAGGGGGAGTTGATGGAGTACTGGGCGCACGAAGCCTGCTTTCTGCCCCGCAGCGATTTTGCCCTGGTTCGTCACCGCATGCTCGCGCCGGAAAAGATGGGCTGGAAATACCGACAGGCGTGGATGCAGGAACATGCGGCTGAAATTGAGCAGCTCATCGCGCATATTCAGGAAAACGGTCCCGTACGTTCCGCCGATTTTGAACACCCGCGCAAAGGCACCAGCGGCTGGTGGGAGTGGAAGCCGCATAAACGTCATCTCGAAGGGCTGTTTACCTCTGGCAAAGTGATGGTGATTGAGCGGCGTAATTTTCAGCGCGTCTACGATCTTACGCCTCGCGTGATGCCGCACTGGGACGACGAGCGTGACCTGCTTACCCAGGAGGCGGCTGAGGCCATCATGCTGGAGAACAGCGCCCGCAGCCTGGGGATTTTCCGCACCCAATGGCTGGCAGACTATTACCGCCTCCGCCAGCCTCCGCTGAAACCTTTGCTGGACATGTGGCAAAGCGAACAGCGCATCATTCCCGTCACGGTGGAAACGCTGGGCGAAATGTGGCTGCATGCGGATCTCCTCCCGCTACTGCCTCAGGCCCTGGAGGGGAAACTTCAGGCAACCCACAGTGCGGTGCTGTCGCCTTTCGACCCGGTCGTCTGGGACAGAAAACGCGCCGAGCAGCTCTTTGATTTCAGCTACAGGCTGGAATGTTATACCCCGGCTCCAAAGCGCCAGTACGGCTATTTTGTTTTACCGCTGCTGCACAAGGGGCAACTGGTCGGGCGAATGGATGCCAAAATGCACCGCAAGACCGGCACGCTTGAAATCATTGCGCTTTATCTGGAAGAGGGCGTCAGGGTGACGGCGAGCCTGGAAAAAGGGTTAACGTCCGCCATTAGCGAATTCGCGCGCTGGCAGGGTGCCCGCGACGTGACGCTGGGCCGGGTACCCGACCGGCTGTTTACATCCTGTCGAAGTGGCTGGGAAACAGGCACTCCCTGAAAAGGGAATGTGTTAAGCTTTAGCGATTACCCATACGGAGGAACTATGGATCACCGTTTACTTGAAATTATTGCCTGCCCGGTTTGCAACGGCAAACTCTACTACAGCCAGGACAAACAGGAGCTCATTTGCAAGCTCGACAGCCTGGCTTTCCCGCTGCGTGACGGCATTCCGGTACTGCTGGAAAATGAAGCCCGTTCCCTGGTAGCAGAAGAGAGCAAACCATGAGTTTTGTTGTCATTATCCCTGCGCGTTATGCCTCAACGCGTCTGCCGGGTAAACCGCTGGTGGATATCAACGGCAAGCCGATGATTGTGCATGTCCTTGAGCGTGCAAGGGAATCCGGTGCCGACCGCGTGATTGTTGCAACCGATCATCCTGACGTTGCCCGTGCGGTTGAGGCAGCAGGCGGTGAGGTATGCATGACCCGCGCCGATCACCAGTCCGGCACCGAACGTCTGGCGGAAGTGGTTGAGAAATGTAGTTTCAGTGATGATACGGTCATCGTAAACGTGCAGGGTGACGAGCCGATGATCCCGGCGGTGATTATCCGTCAGGTGGCAGAAAACCTGGCGCAGCGTCAGGTCGGAATGGCCACGCTGGCGGTACCCATTCACCACGCTGAAGAGGCATTCAATCCGAATGCGGTGAAGGTGGTCATGGATGCTGAAGGCTATGCGCTCTATTTCTCCCGAGCTACGATTCCGTGGGATCGCGATCGCTTTGCGCTTTCTAAAGAGACCATTGGTGATACTTTCCTGCGCCATATAGGGATCTACGGCTATCGCGCCGGCTTTATTCGTCGCTATGTGGCCTGGGCGCCGAGCCCGCTGGAGCATATCGAAATGCTGGAACAGCTTCGCGTGCTCTGGTATGGCGAGAAAATTCACGTTGCCGTTGCTGAGGAAGTTCCCGGCACGGGCGTAGACACCCCTGAAGATCTTGAGCGCGTTCGAGCCGAATTGCGTTAATCTTACCGGCATCTCTCCTCAGTGAGGGATGCACTCTCCGCTTTATTTTTCACTTTCTTTTTCCTGATAGATCTCTTCCGGGTGACAACTTCATTAAGGACGCTCATTATAAAAGCAGTAGTCTTAATGGGGGTAATCTCATATGGAACAGCTGCGTGCCGAACTTAGCCATCTGCTGGGTGAGAAATTAAGCCGGGTCGAATGCGTGAGTGAAAAGGCCGATACCGCGCTTTGGTCATTGTATGACAGTCAGGGCAACCCAATGCCGCTGATGGCCAGAAGTTTCACCTCGCCGGGAGTTGCCAGGCAGCTTGCATGGAAAATGTCGATGCTGGCGCGGGAGGGGACCGTCCGTATGCCGACGGTGTACGGCGTAATGACCCACGAGGAACACCCCGGCCCGGACGTGCTGCTGATTGAGCGTTTACGCGGTGTGTCCGTTGAAGCGCCTGCGCGCACGCCGGAACGTTGGGAGCAGTTAAAAGACCAGATTGTCGAGGCGCTGCTGGCCTGGCACCGTCAGGATAGCCGCGGACTTGTCGGTCCGGTCGACAGCACTCAGGAAAACCTGTGGCCGCAGTGGTACCGCCAGCGGGTGGAAGTGCTCTGGGGGACGCTTAACCAGTTCAACAATACCGGTTTAACCATGCAGGACAAACGCATTCTGTTTCGCACCCGCGAGTGCCTACCGGCATTGTTCGACGGTTTTAATGACAACTGCGTTTTGATCCACGGTAATTTCACCCTGCGCAGCATGCTCAAAGATGCCCGCAGCGATCAGCTTCTGGCGATGCTCGGGCCGGGGATCATGCTCTGGGCTCCGCGCGAATATGAGCTCTTCAGGCTCAGCGACAGCGGGGCGGCGGAAGGTTTACTGTGGCATTACCTTCAGCGCGCCCCTGTTGCGGAAGCATTTCTCTGGCGGCGCTGGCTCTACCTGCTCTGGGACGAAGTCGCGCAACTGGTGAACACCGGACGTTTTAATCGCGCAAACTTCGATCTGGCAACAAAATCACTGTTGCCCTGGCTCGCCTGACGATCCTTTCAGCCACTGCCAGAGGCGTCCAAGCGTCTCATAGCCGACGCGGTCGCTATGCATCAGCCACGCCGGGGAGGGGATAGCCCGCTCCCACGGGTTGAGCGGCGCGTCGACGGCCATCTGGTTTGCCGGCGCGGGAAGCGGGTGCAGGCCTTGCTTCTCAAAGAAAATCATCGCGCGCGGCAGGTGTGAGGCGGAGGTCACCAGTAAGAACGGGGCATCGCCAATCGCCTGCTTCACAGCGGCAGCCTCTTCTTCGGTATCTTTTGGGCTGTCGAGAGTGATTATTGAAGAACGCGGTACGCCGAGCGATTCCGCGACCCTGGCGCCCGCTTCAGCCGTGCTCACCGGGTTCGTTTTGGCCGCCGCGCCGGTGAAGATCATTCTTGATCCCGGATTCGCCAGCCAGAGGCGAATACCTTCGTTCAGCCGCGGCAGGCTGTTGTTGATCAGGTTTGAACTGGGGGCCCAGTCAGGATCCCAGGTATATCCGCCGCCCAGCACCACGATGTACGCCACTTTCTGCTTTCCCTGCCATGTCGGGTACTTGTTTTCTATGGGGCGTAGCAGACCATCCGCGACCGGTTGCAGGCTTAACAGCAGCAAGACTAACCAGCCGAGCGTGATAAGCGTTTTGCCACTTTTCTGAAAGCGACTGAACCACACCAGCGCCAGCCCCAGCGCGATGATGATGAGCAGCAGCGGAAGGGGAAGCATCATCCCTCCAATGTATTTCTTAAGGGTAAAAAGCATCCTTTTTGGTTCCTTTTTTGACCATATAGCAGGTGATTACCCGTGATATTACACCAGAGAGGTTCATTCTCCGCGCGGGTGTGACAAAATAGCGGTTTTGCAGTTAGCGAGTGGAACTCTCCCAATGCGGGATCGCAATTTTGATGACATCGCGGAAAAGTTTTCGCGCAACATTTATGGCACCACGAAAGGGCAGCTCCGTCAGACGATCCTCTGGCAGGATCTGGACACCATTCTGGCTACGTTCGGTGGTCAAACGTTGCGCGTGCTGGACGCCGGTGGCGGTGAAGGGCAGACGGCCATAAAAATGGCTGAACGCGGTCATCACGTCACGCTTTGCGATCTTTCTGCTGAAATGGTCGCCCGGGCGACGCGTGCGGCAGAAGAGAAAGGTGTGAGCGACAACATGCATTTTATACAATGCGCCGCTCAGGACATCGCACAGCATTTGGAAACCCAGGTTGATCTGATATTGTTTCATGCGGTGCTGGAGTGGGTTGCCGATCCGCAAAGCGTGTTACAAACCCTGTGGTCGATGTTGCGCCCGGGCGGCACGCTGTCGCTGATGTTCTACAATGCTAACGGCTTTCTGATGCACAACATGGTTGCAGGAAACTTCGACTATGTTCAGGTCGGGATGCCCAAAAAGAAAAAGCGCACGCTTTCCCCGGACTATCCGCGCGATCCACAGCAGGTTTATGGCTGGCTGGAAGCGATTGGCTGGCAGATAGTCGGGAAGACGGGCGTCAGGGTGTTTCATGATTATCTGCGTGAAAAACACAAACAGCGTGACTGTTTTGACACCTTAACAGAATTAGAAACGCGGTATTGCCGTCAGGAGCCTTTTATCAGCCTTGGCCGCTATATTCACGTCACCGCGCACAAGCCGCAGATGCAAGGATAACCTATGAGTGAATTTTCCCAGACAGTCCCCGAACTGGTTGCCTGGGCCAGGAAAAACGATTTCTCCATCTCGCTGCCGGTAGACAGACTCTCTTTCCTGCTGGCGGTTGCCACGCTGAACGGCGAACGGCTGGATGGTGAAATGAGCGAGGGTGAACTGGTGGATGCGTTCCGCCATGTCAGTGATGCGTTTGAGCAAACCAGCGAAACCATTAGCGTGCGTGCCAACAACGCAATCAACGATATGGTGCGTCAACGTCTGCTGAACCGCTTTACCAGCGAGCAGGCGGAAGGAAACGCCATCTATCGTCTGACGCCACTGGGCATCGGCATCACCGATTATTATATCCGCCAGCGTGAATTTTCCACGCTGCGTCTTTCCATGCAGCTCTCGATCGTGGCGGGTGAGCTTAAGCGCGCCGCCGACGCGGCGGATGAAAACGGTGACGAATTCCACTGGCACCGTAACGTCTACGCGCCGCTGAAATATTCGGTGGCCGAGATTTTCGATAGTATCGATCTCACCCAGCGACTGATGGACGAGCAGCAGCAGCAGGTGAAAGACGATATCGCGCAGCTGCTGAATAAAGACTGGCGAGCGGCCATCTCCAGCTGCGAACTTCTGCTGTCAGAAACCTCCGGAACGCTGCGTGAGCTCCAGGATACGCTGGAAGCCGCAGGGGATAAGCTTCAGGCGAACCTTCTGCGCATCCAGGATGCGACCCTGGCGCACGACGATCTGCACTTTATTGACCGTCTGGTGTTCGACCTGCAGAGCAAACTCGACCGTATTATCAGCTGGGGCCAGCAGTCGATCGACCTGTGGATCGGCTATGACCGACACGTGCATAAATTTATCCGTACCGCGATCGATATGGATAAAAACCGCGTCTTTGCTCAGCGTCTGCGTCAGTCGGTACAGACCTATTTCGATGCGCCGTGGGCGTTGACCTATGCCAATGCCGATCGTCTGCTGGATATGCGTGACGAAGAGATGGCGCTGCGCGATGAAGAGGTGACCGGTGAACTGCCGCCGGATCTGGAATACGAAGAATTTAACGAAATTCGCGAGCAGCTTGCGGCGATGATCGAAGAACAGCTCGCGGTCTACAAAACCAGACAAGCTCCGCTGGATCTTGGACTCGTGGTGCGCGACTATCTGGCGCAATATCCTCGTGCGCGCCACTTCGACGTTGCCCGCATTGTGGTAGACCAGGCGGTGCGCCTGGGTATCGCGCAAGCAGATTTCACCGGACTGCCGCCGAAGTGGCAGCCAATTAACGATTACGGAGCCAAGGTACAGGCGCATGTCATTGACAAATATTGAACAAGTGATGCCGGTTAAGCTGGCACAGGCGCTGGCGAATCCGTTATTTCCGGCGCTGGACAGCCAGCTGCGTGCCGGTCGTCACATTGGCTTAGACGAGCTGGATAATCACGCCTTTTTGATGGACTTCCAGGAGTACCTGGAAGAGTTTTACGCGCGCTACAACGTGGAGCTTATCCGCGCGCCGGAAGGGTTTTTCTACCTGCGCCCGCGCTCCACGACGCTGATTCCGCGTTCCGTGCTCTCCGAGCTGGATATGATGGTCGGCAAAATTCTTTGCTACCTCTACCTCAGCCCGGAACGTCTGGCGAATGAAGGGATCTTCACCCAGCAGGAACTTTACGACGAGCTGTTGACGCTGGCAGATGAGAGCAAGCTGCTCAAGCTGGTGAACAACCGTTCCACGGGTTCGGATCTTGACCGTCAGAAATTACAGGAAAAGGTTCGCTCTTCCCTGAACCGTCTGCGTCGTCTGGGAATGGTCTGGTTTATGGGCCACGACAGCAGCAAATTCCGCATTACGGAATCTGTCTTCCGCTTCGGCGCCGACGTGCGTGCGGGCGATGACGCGCGTGAAGCGCAGCTTCGCATGATCCGCGACGGTGAAGCGATGCCGGTGGAAAACCATTTGCAGCTCAATGATGAGCATGAAGAGAATCTGCCGGATAGCGGGGAGGAAGAGTAATGATTGAACGCGGTAAATTTCGCTCACTGACGCTGATTAACTGGAACGGCTTCTTTGCCCGAACGTTCGATCTGGATGAGCTGGTCACGACGCTCTCCGGCGGTAACGGGGCGGGTAAATCCACCACCATGGCGGCCTTTGTCACGGCGCTGATCCCTGACCTTACGCTGCTTCACTTCCGTAACACCACCGAAGCGGGAGCAACAAGCGGCTCCCGTGATAAAGGTCTGCACGGTAAGCTGAAGGCCGGCGTCTGTTATTCGGTTCTGGACGTCATTAACTCCCGCCATCAGCGTGTAGTCGTGGGCGTGCGCCTGCAGCAGGTCGCCGGCCGTGACCGTAAAGTGGATATCAAGCCGTTTGCGATTCAGGGCTTGCCGACCTCCGTGCAGCCGACGGCGCTGCTGACGGAAACCCTGAATGAACGCCAGGCGCGCGTGCTGACGCTGCAGGAGCTGAAGGATAAACTGGAAGCCATTGAAGGCGTGCAGTTCAAGCAGTTCAACTCGATTACCGACTACCACTCGCTCATGTTCGATCTGGGCGTGGTGGCGCGTCGTCTGCGCACCGCATCAGACCGTAGCAAATACTACCGCCTGATCGAAGCGTCCTTGTACGGCGGTATCTCCAGCGCGATTACCCGCTCCCTGCGCGACTACCTGCTGCCGGAAAACAGCGGGGTGCGTAAGGCCTTCCAGGATATGGAAGCGGCGCTGCGTGAAAACCGTATGACGCTGGAAGCGATTCGCGTTACCCAGTCCGATCGTGACCTGTTTAAACACCTGATCAGCGAAGCCACCAACTACGTGGCGGCGGACTACATGCGCCACGCCAACGAGCGCCGCGTCCACCTCGATCAGGCATTAGAATACCGTCGCGAGCTGTTTACCTCCCGTAAACAGCTGGTGGCCGAGCAGTACAAGCACGTCGAAATGGCGCGCGAACTCGGTGAGCACAACGGTGCCGAGGGCGACCTGGAAGCCGACTACCAGGCCGCCAGCGATCACCTGAACCTGGTGCAAACCGCGCTGCGTCAGCAGGAAAAAATCGAGCGCTATGAAGCGGACCTCGACGAGCTGCAGATCCGTCTCGAAGAGCAAAATGAAGTGGTGGCCGAAGCCGCCGACATGCAGGAAGAGAACGAAGCCCGCGCCGAAGCCGCCGAGCTGGAAGTGGATGAGCTGAAAAGCCAGCTTGCCGATTACCAGCAGGCACTTGACGTGCAGCAGACGCGAGCGATTCAGTACACCCAGGCATTGCAGGCATTGCAGCGCGCGAAAGAGCTGTGCCATCTGCCTGACCTGACGCCGGAAAGCGCCGACGAGTGGCTGGATACCTTCCAGGCCAAAGAGCAGGAAGCCACCGAAAAACTGCTCTCCCTCGAACAGAAAATGAGCGTCGCGCAAACGGCGCACAGCCAGTTTGAGCAGGCTTATCAATTAGTCGTTGCGATTAACGGCCCGCTGGCGCGTAGCGAAGCCTGGGACGTTGCCCGTGAGCTGCTGCGCGACGGCGTGAACCAGCGCCATCTGGCCGAGCAGGTTCAGCCGCTGCGTATGCGTCTGAACGAGCTGGAGCAGCGTCTGCGCGAGCAGCAGGAAGCCGAGCGTCTGCTGGCGGAATTCTGCAAGCGTCAGGGAAAAAATTACGATTTTGACGAGCTTGAGGCCCTGCATCAGGAACTTGAGGCGCGTATCGCTGCGCTTTCAGACACGGTCTCCAGCGCCAGCGAACAGCGTATGACTCTGCGTCAGGAGCTGGAGCAGCTTCAGTCCCGTTCGAAGACGCTTCTGGAGCGGGCGCCGGTCTGGCTGGCGGCTCAAAGCAGCCTGAACCAGCTCAGCGAACAGTGCGGCGAGCAGTTCGAATCCAGTCAGGAAGTGACAGAATACCTGCAGCAGCTGCTGGAGCGCGAGCGCGAAGCCATTGTTGAGCGTGATGAAGTGGGCGCGCGCAAGCGTGACGTCGACGAAGAAATTGAGCGCTTAAGCCAGCCGGGCGGGTCAGAAGATCCGCGCCTGAATGCACTCGCCGAGCGTTTCGGCGGCGTGCTGCTGTCCGAGATTTATGACGACGTAGGTCTTGATGATGCCCCTTACTTCTCCGCGCTGTACGGTCCATCCCGCAACGCGATAGTGGTCCCGGATCTGTCGCTGATTTCTGAGCAGCTTGCCGGACTGGAAGATTGTCCGGAAGATCTCTACCTGATCGAAGGGGATCCGCAGTCGTTCGATGACAGCGTATTCAGCGTCGACGAGCTGGAAAAAGCGGTGGTGGTGAAAATCGCCGACCGTCAGTGGCGCTATTCCCGCTTCCCTGAGCTGCCGCTGTTTGGCCGCGCCGCGCGCGAAAGCCGCATCGAAAGCCTGCACGCCGAGCGTGAAACGCTGTCGGAACGTTTTGCGACCCTGTCGTTTGACGTGCAGAAAACCCAGCGCCTGCACCAGGCGTTCAGCCGCTTTATCGGCAGCCATCTCGCCGTGGCATTTGACGCGGATCCGGAAGCCGAAATCCGCAAGCTCAATACCCGCCGTGGCGAGCTTGAACGTGCGATTGCCAGCCATGAAAGTGATAACCAGCAGAGTCGAGTTCAGTTTGAACAGGCCAAAGAGGGGGTTGCTGCCCTTAACCGCATTCTGCCGCGCCTGAATCTGCTGGCGGATGACACCCTGGCCGATCGCGTGGACGAGATCCAGGAGCGTCTGGATGAATCGCAGGAAGCTGCGCGCTTCGTGCAGCAGCACGGTAATCAGCTGGCGAAGCTGGAGCCGGTCGTGTCTGTCCTGCAGAGCGACCCGGAACAGTTTGAGCAGTTGAAAGAAGACTATGCCTGGTCGCAGCAGGTGCAGCGCGAGGCGCGTCAGCAGGCGTTTGCCCTGACGGAGGTGGTGCAGCGTCGCGCCCACTTCGGTTACTCCGATTCGGCGGAAATGCTGAGCGGTAACAGTGATCTGAACGAAAAGCTGCGTCAGCGCCTTGAGCAGGCTGAAGCGGAACGTACTCGCGCGCGCGAAGCAATGCGCAGCCACTCCGCTCAGCTGAACCAGTACAACCAGGTGCTGGCCTCGCTGAAAAGCTCCTTCGACACCAAGAAAGAGCTGTTAAACGATCTGCAGAAAGAGCTTCAGGACATCGGCGTTCGTGCCGATAGCGGGGCAGAAGAGCGCGCGCGTATCCGTCGTGACGAACTGCATTCGCAGCTCAGCAATAACCGCGCGCGTCGTAATCAGCTGGAAAAAGCGCTGACCTTCTGCGAAGCGGAAATGGATAACCTGACCCGTCGCCTGCGCAAGCTGGAACGCGATTATCATGAAATGCGTGAGCAGGTCGTGACCGCCAAGGCGGGCTGGTGCGCGGTGATGCGCATGGTGAAAGACAATAACGTCGAGCGTCGTCTGCACCGTCGCGAGCTGGCATATCTCTCCGCCGATGAGCTGCGTTCCATGTCGGATAAGGCGTTGGGTGCCCTGCGTCTGGCGGTGGCGGATAACGAACACCTGCGCGATGTCCTGCGTATGTCTGAGGATCCGAAACGTCCTGAACGTAAAATCCAGTTCTTCGTGGCGGTTTACCAGCACCTGCGCGAGCGTATTCGCCAGGACATCATCCGTACTGACGATCCGGTCGAAGCCATCGAACAGATGGAAATCGAGCTGGGCCGTCTGACGGAAGAGCTGACCTCCCGCGAGCAGAAGCTGGCAATCAGCTCCCGCAGCGTGGCGAACATTATTCGTAAAACCATTCAGCGCGAGCAGAACCGTATCCGCCAGCTCAACCAGGGGCTGCAGAGCGTGTCGTTTGGTCAGGTGAACAGCGTGCGCCTCAACGTTAACGTGCGTGAAGCGCATGCCACCCTGCTGGAAGTGCTTTCTGAGCAGCACGAGCAGCATCAGGATCTGTTTAACAGTAACCGTCTGACCTTCTCCGAAGCGCTTGCGAAGCTATATCAGCGCCTGAACCCGCAGATTGATATGGGACAGCGTACGCCGCAAACCATCGGTGAAGAGCTGCTGGACTACCGAAACTATCTGGAAATGGAAGTTGAGGTAAACCGTGGCTCAGACGGCTGGCTGCGTGCGGAATCCGGAGCGCTCTCTACCGGTGAAGCGATCGGTACCGGTATGTCAATTCTGGTGATGGTGGTACAGAGCTGGGAAGACGAAGCGCGCCGCCTGCGCGGCAAAGACATCTCCCCATGCCGACTGCTGTTCCTTGATGAGGCTGCGCGTCTTGATGCGCGCTCCATTGCCACGCTTTTTGAGCTTTGCGAACGTCTCGATATGCAGCTCATCATTGCGGCACCTGAGAACATCAGTCCCGAAAAAGGGACAACCTACAAGCTGGTGCGTAAAGTGTTCCAGAACAGCGAACACGTTCACGTTGTTGGGCTGCGTGGCTTTGCGCCGCAGCCGCCAGAATCATTGCCTGAAACCACGGCGGACGCTTCCT
Source organism: Enterobacter sp. 148H3 (assembly GCF_034107425.1). Taxonomy (NCBI): domain Bacteria; kingdom Pseudomonadati; phylum Pseudomonadota; class Gammaproteobacteria; order Enterobacterales; family Enterobacteriaceae; genus Enterobacter; species Enterobacter sp. 148H3. The sequence goes on from NZ_JAWNEI010000012.1 coordinate 25,117, forward strand.
GAAGCGTCTTCTGACCCGAAGCGGCGCCCTGGCGCCGCTTTTTTTTAAACTTAACTTGTGCTTAGGGCTGCGTTATCTTTAAACTTCTTTACATAAGGTAAGGCAACAGCTTAGCCGTCTACCTATAATGAAAGAAAGCCCCAACGTGATGGGCATGTCGTGAAAACAGGGGGCAAGGGATGTTGCTTAAGAAAGAATGTGGTCGTCAGCTGTCGGCGCTGAGTCTATGCCTGGCAGTGATGTTTGCTCCGCTGTTAACCGCCCAGGCCGACGAGCCTGAAATTGTGCCGACTGACAGCTCGGCAACGACGGGCGTGCAGCCAACGTCGTTGTCCCAGCCTCTGGACCAGTCTCCGGCAACGGCTATCATGGCCGGTATTAAGCCGCTGCCGGAAGGTATCGACGCCGAATCGCTCAGCCAGCAGCTGCAGTCGGGGCTGCCGTCCGGGTACGCGCCTGTCTATCTCAATCAGCTCACGCTCCTTTATGCTGCCCGCGATATGAAACCGATGTGGGAAAACCGCGATGCCGTGCGCGCCTTCCAGCAACAGCTCGCGGAGGTCGCGATTGCAGGGTTTCAGCCGCAGTTTACAAAATGGGTTGAGCTGTTAACCGATCCTGCCGTCACCGGGCAGGCGCGGGACGTGGTGCTTTCCGATGCCATGATGGGCTACCTGCAGTTCGTGGCGGGTATTCCGGTCAACGGCAACCGTTGGCTTTACAGCGATAAGCCGTACAAGCTGGCGACGCCGGCACTGTCGGTGATTAACCAATGGCAGTTAGCGCTGGATAACGGCGAACTGCCGCGCTTTATCGCCAGCCTCGCACCGGCGCACCCACAATATGCCACTCTGCACCAGTCGCTCCTCGCGCTGGTGGGTGACTCGCGCCCATGGCCTCAGATGCGCGGCACCGCGACGCTGCGTCCGGGGCAGTGGAGCAGCGATGTGCCTGCCCTGCGCGAGATCCTGACTCGCTCCGGTCTTCTTGATGGCGGGCCACATATTGCGTTGCCAGGCGACGATCCGCAAAACGCGGCGGTCAGCCCGTCAGCTCCCGTGAAAGAGAAAAAAACGATTGCCGTCAGCAATAAACCCGCAGCATACGATCGCGAGCTGGTTGCGGCAGTGAAGCAATTCCAGACCGCACAGGGGCTGGGGGCCGATGGCGTCATTGGCCAGACGACGCGAGACTGGCTGAACGTATCGCCTGCGCAGCGGGCAGGGGTGCTGGCGCTCAATATCCAGCGTTTGCGCCTGCTGCCTGGAACACTCTCTACCGGAATTATGGTTAACATTCCGGCTTATTCCCTGGTCTATTATCAGGACGGTAGCGAAAAACTGGCGTCGCGCGTGATTGTCGGACGTCCGGATCGTAAAACACCGATGATGAGCAGCGCGCTGAATAACGTGGTGGTTAACCCACCGTGGAACGTGCCGCCGACGCTGGCGAGAAAAGACATTCTGCCGAAGGTCTGGAACGATCCGGGGTATCTGGAACGTCATGGCTATACGGTGATGCGCGGATGGAACAGTAAAGAGGCCATCGATCCTTATATGGTCGACTGGTCGACAATTACGGCTTCTAATCTGCCGTTCCGTTTCCAGCAGGCACCCGGGGCGCATAACTCTTTAGGGCGTTACAAGTTCAATATGCCGAGTTCAGACGCTATCTATCTGCACGATACGCCGAACCACAACCTGTTCCAGAAAGATACTCGCGCGCTGAGTTCTGGCTGCGTACGCGTGAACAAAGCCTCGGAGCTGGCCGATATGCTATTGCAGGATGCGGGCTGGAACGATACGCGCATTTCCGATGCCCTGAAGCAGGGGGATACGCGTTACGTTAATATTCGACACAACATTCCGGTCAATCTCTACTATCTGACGGCGTTTGTTGGCGAAGACGGGCGTACTCAGTACCGTACAGATATTTACAATTATGATCTCACCGCGCGATCCGGCGCACAAATTTTGCCAAAAGCGGAACAATTAATCAGGTAAATGAAGCAGTTCGGGAAAAATGATTGTCGTAAGTTAGGGTGAATAAGGGGCAATATCGCTGTAAGCCGCGTATTCACTGGGGTTGGGCGCCTTGACGTACCCGGTTTTGCCAGTTAAGGTGCCCTTCGTGCGCTAAGCATATTACGATTTCTTTTACCTGTAGACCTGATTATCATGGACAAATTTGACGCTAATCGCCGCAAACTGCTGGCGTTAGGTGGTGTTGCGCTTGGCGCAGCGGCCATCTTGCCGACGCCAGCATTTGCCACCCTCTCGACACCTCGTCCGCGAGTTTTAACGCTCAACAACCTGCATACCGGTGAGTCGCTAAAAGCGGAGTTTTTCGATGGCAGAGGCTATATTCAGGATGAATTAGCAAGACTTAACCATTTTTTCCGTGATTTCCGCGCGAATAAAATAAAAGCCATCGATCCAGGACTGTTTGATCAGCTTTTCCGCCTTCAGGGCCTGCTGGGCACCAGCAAGCCGGTTCAGCTCATTTCTGGCTATCGCTCGATTGATACCAATAATGAACTGCGCGCCCACAGTCGCGGGGTAGCGAAAAAAAGCTATCACACGAAGGGACAGGCAATGGACTTCCATATTGAAGGCGTTTCGTTAGCCAATATTCGCAAAGCTGCGTTATCTATGCGCGCAGGTGGTGTAGGATATTACCCCAGCAGCAACTTTGTGCATATTGATACCGGTCCGGTTCGGCACTGGTAATAACGAAACACAGGAGCAGTATGAACTATCGTATTATTCCGGTTACCGCGTTCTCCCAGAATTGTTCTCTCATCTGGTGCGAACAGACTAAACTGGCCGCGCTTGTCGATCCCGGCGGTGACGCTGAGAAGATCAAGCAGGAAGTCGCCGACAGCGGCGTGACGCTCATGCAGATTTTACTGACGCATGGTCACCTCGACCATGTGGGTGCAGCGGCTGAACTGGCTGAACACTACGGCGTGCCGATAGTTGGTCCGGAAAAAGAAGATGAGTTCTGGCTGCAGGGGTTACCCGCCCAAAGCCGCATGTTTGGCCTGGATGAGTGTCAGCCTTTGACGCCCGATCGCTGGCTGAACGAAGGAGAGCGCGTTAGCATAGGGAATGTGACTTTACAGGTGTTGCATTGTCCTGGGCATACGCCAGGCCATATCGTCTTCTTTGATGACCAGTCCCGTCTGCTGATTTCCGGCGATGTGATTTTCAAAGGTGGCGTAGGACGCAGCGATTTTCCGCGCGGCGATCACGGTCAACTGATTCAGTCGATTAAACAGAAGTTATTGCCGCTGGGTGATGATGTAACGTTTATCCCTGGACACGGTCCGATGTCGACGCTGGGCTATGAACGGCTCCATAACCCGTTCCTTCAGGATGAAATGCCTGTCTGGTAACCCGATTAAAAAAAGCCTGCATAACGCAGGCTTTTTTATGGGCGCAAATTACAGTACGGCGACAATCGCTTCGCACAGTGGCGCCATGTTGTCAGGCGTCATGCCTGCAACGTTCACGCGGCCAGAGGCCACGGCGTACACGCCAAACTCTTCACGCAGACGCAGAACCTGCTCTTTGGTCAGACCGCTGAACGAGAACATACCATTCTGTTTGATGATAAAGCTGAAGTCGCGATCCGCGCCTTTCTCAGCCAGGGTGTTCACAAACAGCAGGCGCATGCGCTGAATACGCTGACGCATATCGTTCAGCTCTTGTTCCCAGATAGCGCACAGCGCATCGTTGCTCAGGATAGTCGCAACAACAGACGCACCGTGTGCCGGTGGGTTAGAGTAGTTAGCGCGGATAACCGATTTCATCTGGCTGAACGCACGATCGACGGTCTCTTCGTTAGCGGCAACCAGCGTACAGGCACCCACGCGCTCATTGTACAGACCGAAGTTCTTGGAATATGAGCTTGCGACAATCAGCTCCTGGTGCACGGCTGCGAACGCGCGCAGGCCTTCGGCATCTTCTTCCAGACCACGGGCGAAGCCCTGGTAGGCAAAATCAAACAGCGGCAGCCAGCCTTTCTCTACGGACAGCTTCGCCAGGTGTTGCCACTGCTCAAGCGTCGGGTCGATACCGGTTGGGTTGTGGCAGCAGCCGTGGAACAGCACCACGTCACCTGCCTGCGCCTCGCTCAGGCTCGCCAGCAGGCCGTCAAAGTCGAGAGAGTGGTTTGCCGCGTCGTAGTAGGCGTATTCACGCACTTCCAGACCCGCAGAGTTAAACACGCTCTTGTGGTTCGGCCAGCTTGGATTGCTTACCCATACGCGCTTAACAGAGGTGTTTTTCGCAAGGAAATCCGCCGCCACGCGCAGCGCACCGGTACCGCCTGGGGTCTGTGCTGTGCGGGCACGTTTGTCACTCACAATTGCACTGCCTTTACCGAACAGCAGCTCCTGGGTGCAGCGACCAAATTCAGGGATACCATCAATACCGAGGTAGTTTTTGGTGGTTTCGTTTTCCAGCAGATACTGCTCAGCTTTCTTAACGCTGGTCAGTACCGGAGTTTTGCCGGTTTCATCTTTATATACACCAATACCCAGGTTGATTTTGCCAGGGCGGTCGTCGGCACGAAACAGATCGGCCAGGCCCAGAATCGGGTCGGCAGGAGCGGCGGTAATGTTCTCAAACATGACGAAGTTCCATTGTGATTACAGAAGTGAAATCCGCTATCAGGTTAACGGTAGATTTACAAAATGCCAACCGTTTGCGACGAAAAGCGTGCGGCTTTTCAAAAGTCGCCATTATTTTCTGTCAGGCATAAAAAAACAGGGCCGAAGCCCTGTTCATTAAGCATATAACAAAGTGGTGTTCTGATTAGAACTGGTAGGTTACGCCAACGGTAGCCTGGTTGTCAGAGCCAACCCAGCTGGTGGACGCATCTTTGTCGTCCAGCAGGTTGAAGCGGTAGTCACCGTACACGTTGAAGTTCTTGTTGAAGTAGTAAGTCGCACCAGTGGTGATGTATTTCGCCAGGTCACGGTCGCCGATGCCGTTCAGGTCTTTACCTTTGGACTGAACGTAAGAAACGGAAGGACGCAGGCCGAAGTCGAACTGGTACTGAGCGATAACTTCGAAGTTCTGAGTCTTGTTAGCAACGTCGTACACAGTCTCTGTGCTATCGCCCAGGATGCTCATGTTGCGGGTTTCAGCGTAAACGGTCGCGAGGTAGATATTGTTCGCATCATATTTCGCGCCAACTGCCCAGGACTCAGCTTTATCGCCTTTACCATCTTCTTTCTGCTCAAGCGTACGGTTAGCGGTGCTGTAGGCACCGATCAGACCGAAGCCTTCGCCGAACTCGTAGCCCAGTGACAGACCAACGCCGTCACCGTTCGCTTTACGCAGATCGCTACGGTCGTTTTTACCCTGGTATTGGACGCCAAAGTTCAGACCATCAACCAGACCGAAGAAGTTGTTGTTACGATAGGTCAGCAGGCCAGTAGAACGGCTGGTCATGTAGTTATCAACATAACCGCCACCCCAGGTTTCGCCAGAGAAGGATGGAGCCATATCGGTGTAGGATTCTACGTCGTACACGATACCGTAGTTACGACCGTAGTCCAGAGAACCTGCTTCAGAAACTTTGATACCCGCGAATGCCAGACGAGTTACGTTAGTCTGGTCACCTTCAGCTGCACCGGCGCGTGCACGGTATTCCCACTGGCCGTAACCGGTCAGCTGATCATTGATCTGAGTTTCGCCTTTGAAGCCGATCTGGCCGTAAGAGGAGTCAGCGTTTTTATGTTCGCCAGAAGTGGTGAAGCCGTGTTCGCCCACAACTTTACCGTAGAAGTCCAGCTTGTTGCCGTTTTTGTTATAGATTTCTGCAGCGTTAGCTGCACCGGCTACCAGCAGGGCAGGGATTACCACTGCCAGAATATTGCGCTTCATCATTATTTATTACCCTCATTGGTTTTTTTATGACACTCGCCACTGCCGTCAATAAATTCTGTCAATAAATATTTCCGGAACTATTGATGAGAGTTAGGTGTCTTTATGTATCTGACAGGCATCTTTCCATTCGCCGAAGCGTTTCGCTAGCCTGAAAGTGCTACAATTCTCAAGATTGAGTAACAGAAAGAAAATATGTGTAACTAAATATGTATTTTTGGGAACTTTGTGAACCACCTCAAACTTCAGAGTGCCCTGGCGAATTAAACAACAGAGCATATCCTATATATATGAATTCCTTATGATTAATTTGGATAAAGGCAATTCATATAAACAGACGCTAAACGACCCGGTTTTTCTTATGACTACTGAAAGCCTTCTGGATGGCTGTAAAAATGGTTGAAATTTGTGCTATTGCCCGATGGTGAAATAATCGCAATAAGACTAGGGGTTATTTTTTGTGGCTGGATGTTTCGCGGAAACAAAACGTAACAGGTAGTGGTTGTGACGGGGCGAAGGTTTAAAGACGCTGACTTTAAGCTGACGAAAACTGACAATACAGAATAAAATAATGGCCAGCAGATGCTGGCCATTTTAGTCTTTTAGCGATTAGAAGCTGGCGTTACGTGGAGTACGTGGGAACGGAATCACGTCGCGAACGTTCTGAACACCGGTAACATAGGCAATCAGACGCTCGAAGCCCAGACCAAAACCGGCGTGCGGTACGGTACCGTAACGGCGCAGATCGCGGTACCAGCTGTAGTCAGCTGGGTTGAGCCCCATCTCTTCCATACGCGCGTCCAGCACATCAAGACGCTCTTCACGCTGAGAGCCACCGATGATTTCACCAATGCCCGGCGCCAGGACGTCCATCGCTGCCACGGTTTTACCGTCTTCGTTAAGGCGCATATAGAAGGCCTTAATGTCTTTCGGGTAGTTTTTAACGACAACCGGCGCTTTGAAATGCTTCTCGGCCAGATAGCGCTCGTGCTCAGACGCCAGGTCAACGCCCCAGTAAACCGGGTTCTCGAACTTCTCACCGCATTTCTCGAGGATCGCCACCGCGTCGGTGTAGTCCACCTGCGCAAAGTCGGCAGACACAAAACGCTCCAGACGCGCCACAGCATCGCTGTCTACGCGTTCTGCAAAGAATTTCATGTCGTCAGGACGCTCTTCCAGCACCGCTTTGAACACGTACTTGAGCATCGCTTCCGCCAGGCCCGCAACATCGTCCAGGTCGGCGAACGCCACTTCCGGCTCCAGCATCCAGAATTCCGCCAGGTGACGGCTGGTGTTGGAGTTTTCGGCACGGAAGGTAGGGCCGAAGGTGTAGATCTTAGACAGCGCACAGGCGTACGTTTCGCCGTTGAGCTGACCGGAAACGGTCAGGAAGGCCTCTTTACCAAAGAAGTCTTTGTCATAGTCCACTTTACCTTCCGGCGTGCGCGGCAGGTTTTCGAGATCCAGCGTTGAGACACGGAACATCTCACCGGCACCTTCCGTATCGGACGCGGTAATCAGCGGGGTCGACACCCAGAAGTAACCCTGTTCATCGAAGAAACGATGCAGCGCCTGCGCCAGCGTATGACGCACGCGCGCCACCGCACCAATCAGATTGGTACGCGGACGCAGGTGGGCCACTTCACGCAGATATTCGATGCTGTGACGTTTAGCCGCCATCGGATAGGTGTCCGGATCTTCAACCCAGCCGGTGACTTCAATGGCAGAAGCCTGAATTTCGAAGCTCTGGCCCTGGCCCGGTGATGCTACAACCACGCCGGTGACAATAACGGAACAGCCCGTTGTCAGGTGCAGAACGTCATCATTGTAATTGGGCAGAGAATTATTAATGACGGCCTGTACAGGATCAAAGCAGGAACCGTCATAGACGGCGAGGAAGGAGATGCCAGCTTTAGAATCTCGGCGGGTACGCACCCATCCGCGCACGGTGACTTCCTGGTCAACGGCGACACGGCCCTGGAGTACGTCGGCTACAGGCACAACGCTCATAATATTCTCTCTGTTAATAGTCGGAAAAAATAAATACTTGTCCACCCTTATGGGGGGATATCTATGTTACCTGCCATCCGCTATCAGACAAGTAAATTTCGCAGTCAAAAGAGAAGAATTGAGAAATAAATAAGGGAAGGGAGCCATAAAGGCTCCCGTAAGCGCTTAACTGGCTTTTTTAATCAAGGGGAGATCGAACGCTTTGCGCAATGCGCGGACAAACGCTTTGTCATGGCAGATGGTTTTACCCGGGCTGTCGGAGAGTTTCGCCACCGGCTTGCCGTTACATTCCACCAGCTTTATCACAATATTCAGAGGTTTTACCTGAGGAATGTCGCAGGTCAACCGGGTACCAATCCCGAAACTCAGGTTCACTCTGGTGTTGAAATGACGATAGAGTTCTACCGCTTTCGCCAGGTCGAGATTATCCGAGAAGACGAGCACTTTGCTCATCGGGTCAATGCCAAGTTTCTCGTAATGGGCAATCGCTTTCTCGCCCCACTCGATCGGATCCCCTGAATCGTGGCGTAACCCCTGATATCGCTCTGCAAATTCAGGTCCAAAGTCGCGAAGGAAGGCATCCATCGTAATGCAGTCGGTGAGGGCGATCCCGAGTTGATTCGGGTACTCCTCAAGCCATGCGGCCAGCGCCGCGCGCTGGCTGTTGGCCAGGTCAGGGCTGATCTGCTGATGCGCCTGGAACCACTCGTGCGCCTGGGTACCCATTGGCGTCAGGTTGAGGCGACGGGCCAGATCGTAGTTACTGGTGCCCACGAACCACGGCTCCTGCTGCAGACGTTTAACGATGGCCTCCTGTACGTCGCGCGAAAAACGGCGCCGCGTACCAAAGTCCATCAGGCGGAAGCGGGACATGTCCAGCCCTGCGGTCAGCGCGGAGAAGGCTGCGAGTTTATTTTCCAGCGCGGCGACCGCCTGCTCGACGCCTTTTTCCGGCGAACGGTAGCGGTGAGCCAGTTCACTGATCACCGCCAGAAGCGGCACTTCCCACATGATCACTTCCCGCCACGGACCTTCAAGGCGAATATCCAGTTTGCCGTTATCGTTAAGCACGGTGACCTGCTCCGGCTTATAGCGGAAATCGCGCAGCCAGTTCAGGTAGTCGGCTTTGAAGAAAGGCAGGCCATAAAGCCACTGATATTCCTCGTCCTGCAGCGTCAGATGCTGCATAGCATCGACCTGTTCACGAATGGCGTCTGCGTAGATACCGAGCAAGTCGTCGCCACGACAGCGGAATTCCGCCGCGACGTGAACGTCATAGTAGTGGTGGAAAACGGCTTGCTGCATATGCAGTTTATACGCGTCGGTATCCAGCAACGTATGCAGAACTGGAGAAGCGAATTGAGTCATAGGTGCGCAGTAGCATCCTCTCACAGGAGCGTTTAGTACAATAAACAACTCCGGAGTATACCTTGTTTAGTGATTTATTGAACCCCGATCACAACATAAGCGCGTTTTATGGTCGAGGGCATTTTGTGCCCCGTGTTATACAAATGTAGCAAAAAAATGTTTTGCCCCTGAAAAGATGAACATTCTGCATAGCGCGATTTGCGCAACAGGAATATATTGAAACGTTACTCGACAAACGATGCATAAGGTTTTCTATGACACAACAGCCACAAGCCAAATACCGCCACGACTACCGTGCGCCGGATTACCTAATTAGCGAAATCGATCTGACTTTTGACCTGGATGCCACAAAAACCGTTGTCACGGCGGTGAGTCAGGTGACGCGCCACAGCGCAACTGCCGTTCCGCTGCGTCTGGATGGCGAAGACCTGACGCTGGTCTCCCTGCATATCAATGATGAAGCCTGGTCGGACTATAAAGAAGAAAACAACCAGCTGGTCATCGACAACCTGCCGGAACAGTTTACGCTGCGCATCGTGAATGAAATCAGCCCGGCCGCCAATACCGCGCTGGAAGGGCTTTACCAGTCTGGCGTGGCGCTGTGTACCCAGTGTGAAGCGGAAGGGTTCCGCCACATTACCTGGTATCTCGATCGCCCGGACGTCCTGGCGCGCTTCACCACCAAAATCATCGCCGATAAAACCCTGTATCCCTTCCTGCTCTCCAACGGCAACCGCGTGGGCGAAGGCGAGCTGGAGAATGGCCGTCACTGGGTTCAGTGGCAGGATCCGTTCCCGAAACCGTGCTACCTGTTTGCGCTGGTGGCGGGGGACTTCGACGTGCTGCGCGACACCTTCAAAACACGCTCAGGCCGCGAGGTGGCGCTGGAGCTGTTTGTTGACCGCGGCAACCTGGACCGCGCGCCGTGGGCGATGACCTCGCTCATCAACTCCATGAAGTGGGACGAGGAGCGCTTTGGCCTCGAATATGACCTCGACATCTATATGATCGTCGCCGTCGATTTCTTCAACATGGGCGCAATGGAGAACAAAGGGCTGAACGTCTTTAACTCCAAATACGTGCTGGCGCGCACCGATACCGCCACCGATAAAGATTATCTCGACATCGAACGCGTCATCGGCCACGAATATTTCCACAACTGGACCGGTAACCGCGTCACCTGCCGCGACTGGTTCCAGCTGAGCCTGAAAGAAGGCCTGACCGTCTTCCGCGACCAGGAGTTCAGCTCCGATCTGGGGTCACGCGCGGTGAACCGCATCAACAACGTGCGAACCATGCGTGGCCTGCAGTTTGCAGAAGATGCCAGCCCAATGGCGCATCCGATCCGCCCGGATAAAGTCATTGAGATGAATAACTTCTACACCCTGACGGTGTACGAAAAAGGCGCAGAAATTATCCGTATGATCCACACCCTGCTGGGGGAAGAGAACTTCCAGAAAGGGATGCAGCTCTACTTCGAACGTCATGACGGCAGCGCGGCCACCTGCGACGATTTTGTGCAGGCAATGGAAGATGCTTCTAATGTCGATCTTTCCCACTTCCGCCGCTGGTACAGCCAGGCCGGTACGCCAATTGTTACCGTCAAAGACGACTACAATCCGGAAACCGAGCAGTACACGCTGACCATCAGTCAGCGCACGCCGCCGACGGCAGAGCAGGAAGAGAAATACCCGCTGCATATTCCGTTCAGCATTGAGCTGTACGATAACGAAGGCAAAGTCATCCCACTGCAGAAGGGCGGCCACCCGGTACACCACGTATTGAACGTGACCCAGGCCGAGCAGACCTTTATCTTTGATAACGTCTACTTCCAGCCGGTGCCTGCTCTGCTGTGCGAATTCTCCGCGCCGGTGAAGCTGGAGTACAAGTGGAGCGATCAGCAGCTGACGTTCCTGATGCGTCACGCGCGCAACGATTTCTCCCGCTGGGATGCGGCGCAAAGCCTGCTGGCGACCTACATCAAGATCAACGTAAACCGTCACCAGCAGGGCCAGCCGCTGTCGCTGCCTGTGCACGTGGCTGACGCGTTCCGCGCGATCCTGCTGGATGAGAAGATTGACCCGGCGCTCGCCGCTGAAATTCTGACCCTGCCGTCAGCAACGGAAATCGCCGAGTTGTTCGAGATTATCGATCCGATCGCGATCGTGGCGGTGCGTGAAGCGCTGACCCGTACGCTGGCTGCTGAACTGGCGGACGAGTTCCTCGCCATTTATAACGCCAACAAGCTTGACGCTTATCGCGTTGAGCACGCGGACATTGGTAAACGTTCTCTGCGTAATACCTGTCTGCGCTACCTGGCGTTTTGTGAAACCGAGCTGGCGAACACCCTTGTGAGCAAGCAGTATCATGAAGCGGATAACATGACCGACGCGCTGGCCGCGCTGGGTGCAAGCGTTGCCGCTGAGCTGCCGTGCCGCGACGCGCTGATGCAGGAGTACGACGACAAGTGGCATCAGGATGGCCTGGTGATGGACAAGTGGTTCATCCTGCAGGCGACCAGCCCGGCGGCCGATGCGCTCAGCAACGTGCGCAGCCTGCTGAAGCATCGTTCCTTTACCCTGAGCAACCCAAACCGCGTGCGTTCGCTGATTGGCGCGTTTGCAAGCAGCAACCCGGCCGCGTTCCACGCCGAAGACGGCAGCGGTTATCAGTTCATGGTGGAAATGCTGACCGAGCTGAACAGCCGTAACCCGCAGGTGGCGTCGCGCCTGATTGAGCCGCTGATCCGTCTGAAACGCTACGATGCGAAGCGTCAGGCGAAAATGCGTGCCGCGCTTGAGCAGCTGAAAGGGCTGGAAAACCTGTCTGGCGATCTGTACGAGAAGATTGCTAAAGCCTTAGCGTAATAAAAGTTAACCCTCCCTCTCCCTGTGGGAGAGGGCCGGGGTGAGGGCATCAGGCATTAGCCTTAGCTCGCTGTAACTCCGTACCTCCACGCTTCATCACCCGATCCAGCACTTCCGCTTCCAGCTCCGCCAGTCTTGCCGAGCCCACGCGACGAGGCCGCGGAAGATCCACTGTCAGATCCAGACCTATTTTACCATCTTCTATTAACAGCACCCGGTCGGCCATTGCGACGGCTTCGCTCACGTCATGCGTCACCAGCAGTACCGTAAAGCCGTGTGCTTGCCAGAGAGATCCAATCAAATCCTGCATTTCGATTCGCGTCAGGGCGTCGAGCGCGCCCAGCGGTTCATCAAGCAACAGCAGGCCCGGACGGTGAATTAACGCGCGCGCCAGGGCCACGCGCTGCCTCTGTCCACCCGAAAGGGCTGCAGGCCATTCATCGGCTCGATTTTCCAGCCCAACGGCGGCCAGCGCCTGGCGGGCTTCATCCCTCCAGTTGCCCTTAAGACCGAGCCCGACATTGTCGATAACCGTTTTCCACGGCAGCAGGCGCGCGTCCTGGAACATCATGCGGGTATCGTACTGGATATTCGAAAGCGGCGTTGTCCCTGCCAGAATGTCGCCGCCGTTGGGGGCTTCCAGTCCGGCCAGAAGCCGTAGCAGGGTACTCTTTCCACCGCCGCTGCGCCCGACAACGGCCACAAATTGTCCGGCGGGAATATGCAGATCCAGCCCGTTAAGAATGGTGTTTTCACCGTAGCGTTTGGTGACGCCGTTCAGTAGTAGCGGTGTCCCCTGATTCAGTCGTGCAGTATTCATGCTTTCGCCTCCTGAAGGGTATAGGCCGGGTTCCAGCGCAGCCAGATGCGCTCCAGCCACTGGGCGCTGACGTCGGCGAGTTTGCCGAGCAGGGCGTAAAGAATAATCGCAACCACCACCACGTCCGTTTGCAGGAATTCGCGGGCGTTCATCGCCAGGTAGCCAATCCCGGAGTTGGCCGAGATGGTTTCCGCCACAATCAGCGTCAGCCACATCAGGCCGAGCGCGAAACGCACCCCGACCATAATGGAGGGCAGTGCGCCCGGCAGGATCACGTGAATAAACAGGGAAAAACCCGATAAGCCGTAGCTGCGCGCCATCTCGACCAGACCGCGATCGATATTGCGGATGCCGTGCCAGGTGTTGATGTAAATGGGGAACAGCGTGCCCAGCGCCACGAGGAAAATCTTGGCGCTCTCATCAATTCCAAACCACAGGATGACCAGCGGGATCAGCGCCAGATGCGGCACGTTGCGCAGCATCTGGATGGAGGTGTCCAGCAGCCGCTCGCCCCAGCGTGAAAGACCGCTGATCAGGCCCAGAACCAGACCGATGCTGCCGCCGATGGAAAACCCGATCGCCGCGCGCCAGGAGCTGATCGCCAGGTGCTGCCACAGCTCACCGCTGACGCTCAGCGACCAGAACGCTTCTACAACACCCTCCGGAGAGGGCAGAATGCGGCTCGACAGCCAGCCGGTGGACGACGCGAGCTGCCAGAGAGCCACAATGCCGACGGGTAAAAACCACGGCGCGGCGCGCAGCAGCCATTTTTGTGAGGTGGCAGACATGGTCGCTCCTTAGCTCTGTGCGGCTTTACGTGGAATGAATTCGTTCGCCACGGCTTCGCCCTGCAGCTGGAGCCGCTGCGGCTGCGGAATTTCCGGAATGGCGACATCCAGGTGCGGGAATAACAGCTCGCCCACCTTGTAGGCCTCTTCCAGGTGCGGATAACCGGAGAGAATGAAGCTGTCGATACCCAGCTCGGCGTATTCGTTGATGCGCGCGGCCACGGTCGGTCCGTCGCCGACCAGCGCCGTGCCCGCACCGCCGCGCACCAGACCAACGCCCGCCCACAGGTTCGGGCTGATCTCCAGATTCTCGCGCTTGCCGTTGTGCAGGGATGCCATCCGGTGCTGCCCGACGGAGTCGGTTTTGGCAAATGCGGCCTGGGCTCTGGCGATCGTTTCATCATCCAGATGGGAGATCAGGCGGTCCGCCGCCTGCCAGGCTTCTTCACTGGTTTCGCGCACAATCACATGCAGGCGAATGCCGAAGCGCACCTTGCGGCCATGGGCGGCCGCCTTAGCGCGTACCTGGGCAATTTTTTCTTTCACCAGCTCAGGCGGTTCGCCCCAGGTCAGATAGAGATCGACCTGTTCTGCCGCCAGATCCTGGGCTACATCCGACGATCCGCCAAAATAGAGCGGCGGTCGCGGCTGCTGTACCGGCGGGAAGTAGAGTTTCGCGTCACGAACGTGGATATGCTTGCCTTCAAAGGTAACGGTTTCACCTTCCAGCAGGCGTCGCCAGACGCGGGTGAACTCGGCGGAAGCTTCATAGCGTTCGGTATGGTCGAGGAACACGCCGTCGCCTGCCAGCTCCTGCGGATCGCTGCCCGTCACCAGGTTAAACAGGGCGCGGCCGTTGGATAGTCTGTCCAGCGTTGCCGCCTGGCGTGCCGCCACGGTAGGGGAGACGACGCTTGGACGTAACGCAACCAGGAACTTCAGACGTTGGGTGACCGGAATCATTGATGCGGCGACCAGCCAGGCATCTTCACATGAACGTCCGGTCGGGATGAGCACCCCAGTGAAACCGATTCGGTCCGCTGCCTGCGCAATCTGCTGCAGGTAGCCGTGGTCAACCGGGCGCGAGCCCTCTTCTGTACCAAGATAGTGTCCATCACCGTGGGTGGGTAAAAACCAGAAAAGATTCAGACTCATGATTTAGCTCCTTCTTTGCCTGCGGGCTGCCAGATGCGTTCGCGAATAGTGACCTGTTTTGGCACCAGGTGGTTTTGATAGAAAAGGTCAGCCGTTTGTTGCTGAAGCGCGGCGACGTGTGCGTCCACCGGGGTAATGGTGGTCGGCGGACGGTGGTTGAGATAGCTCGCGATCACCGGCTCAGGTAAGCCCATGGTTTTCGCCAGCAGGGAAATGCTCTCCTGACGCTGGGTCTGGGTCAGGGCATCGGCCTGGGTAAAGGTATCCAGCACGCCCTGAATAAATGCGCCGTTCTTTTCCGCATAAGGGCGCGCGGCCAGATAGAACGAGCCGGTCTGCTTCAGCGTGGTACCGTCTTTCAGCACGCGAACGCCACCCTGCAGCAATGCGGCGGAGTAGTACGGGTCCCAGATGGCCCAGGCATCAACGTTCTTCTGCTGGAACGCGGCGCGCGCGTCGGCAGGTGTCAGGTAAACGGGCTGAATGTCGGTGAACTTAAGCCCGGCCTCTTGCAGAGCGCGCAGCAAAAGGTTGTGTGAGCTGGAACCTTTCTGGAAAGCGACCTTATGGCCTTTAAGATCGGCGACGCTTTTAATGTCGCTGTTTTCAGGCACCAGAATGACTTCGGCCTTAGGCTTAGGCGGCTCCACGCCTACATAGACGAGGTCCGCTCCCGCGGCCTGGGCGAAAATGGGCGGAATATCGCCAGTGCTGCCGAGATCGATACTGCCCACGTTAAGGGCCTCCAGCATCTGCGGGCCGGCAGGGAACTCCACCCAGGAGAATTTAGTATCCGGGAAGCGTTTTTCCAGAAGCTGGTGGCTTTTTGCCAGCACCATGCTGACGCTGCCTTTCTGATACCCGATGCGTAAACTTTCCGGAGCCGTTTCTGCGGCATGGGCCAGCGGGGTAAGCGCCATCAAACCGGCCAGTCCGATGCGGGTTAACGTTTTAAACATGTGCGACTCCTTGAGGCTGACTAAACGCCGGGGCCTGGATATCCCGGCGATGCAGGGCATGCCAGAACGTTTCCAGAGCGTTATCGAGGCGGGTTTGCAGGTTAGGCGTAAAGTGGGGTTTGTGTTGATAGTCGATGACCTGCGAGTCATCGGCGAAAACGCCGTGGAGGATCTCCTGCGCTTTCAACGCGTTCAGCACCGGCTTCAGGGCATAATCCACGGCCAGTAAATGGGCAACCGTACCGCCCGTTGCCAGCGGCAGCACCACCTTGCCGTCCAGCGCACGTTCCGGAAGCAGATCGAGCAGGGTTTTCAGCGCCCCGGAAAAGGAGGCCTTATAGATGGGCGTTGCTACGATCAGGCCGTCCGCGCCGTTAAGTTGCTCAATGAGGGTTTTCAGCGCAGGGCTGTCGAAACGGGCGTAGAGCAAATCTTCAGGTTCGAAGTTATGCAGGTTCCAGTGGCACACTTCCACATCCAGAGCATTCAGTTTTTCACGGGCATATTCCAGCAGGGCACTGGAGCGCGAAGGGAATCGTGGACTTCCGGCCAGGGTAATGACGCGCATACTTCCTCCTTATAACTAATTGTTTGCTTTTATCTAACATTCATAACAATTTTCAGGAGTGTGACACCGCGCGTTTATTCCACTAAATGATTTATCTGCAATTAAAATGCAAAAAAGTGCATAAGAAATGGACGGGGAGGTAAACGATTGCGTTTTACGCGGGTTTTTTGCCGCAGGTCAATTCCCTTTCGCGATGGGATCGCCCATAATCCCCTCCCGGTTTGCACACCGGGAATCCAGGAGAGTTCATGTACTACCCCTTCGTTCGTAAAGCCCTTTTCCAGCTCGACCCTGAGCGCGCTCATGAATTTACATTCCAGCAATTACGTCGTATTACCGGAACGCCGCTGGCCGCTCTGGTACGTCAGAATGTGCCGGTAAAACCTGTGCAGTGCATGGGGCTGACCTTTAAAAATCCGCTGGGTCTGGCGGCCGGTCTGGACAAAAATGGCGAGTGCATTGATGCCCTGGGCGCGATGGGCTTTGGCTCCATTGAAATCGGTACCGTCACCCCGCGCCCGCAGCCGGGAAATGACAAGCCGCGCCTGTTCCGACTGGTGGAAGCCGAAGGGCTGATCAACCGCATGGGCTTTAATAATCTCGGTGTTGATCACCTGGTTGAGAATGTAAAAAAAGCCCATTTTGACGGGATATTAGGCATCAATATCGGCAAAAATAAAGACACGCCGGTAGAGCAGGGTAAAGATGACTATCTGATTTGTATGGAAAAAGTCTACGCCTATGCCGGTTATATTGCGGTGAATATTTCTTCACCCAATACCCCGGGGCTGCGCTCTTTACAATATGGCGAAGCGCTGGACGATCTTCTGAGTGCCATTAAAAATAAACAAAATGAGCTTCAGTCGATCCACCATAAATATGTTCCGGTCGCGGTTAAGATCGCCCCGGATCTTTCTCCCGAAGAATTGATCCAGGTTGCCGACAGTTTGGTTCGCCATAATATTGATGGTGTGATTGCAACCAATACCACCCTCGATCGTTCCCTCGTGCAGGGAATGAAAAACTGTGACGAAGCGGGTGGGTTAAGTGGCCGTCCGGTACAATTAAAAAGCACCGAAATTATTCGCGCCCTGTCTGCGGAATTAAAAGGTCGTCTGCCGATTATTGGCGTCGGCGGCATTGACTCCGTGATTGCTGCGCGCGAGAAAATGGCGGCGGGTGCGTCGCTGGTGCAGATCTATTCCGGCTTTATTTTTAAAGGACCGCCGCTGATTAAAGAAATCGTTACTCATATCTAATCTTTTCTCTTAATCAGACAACCAGGGCTTTATTTCCAGCCCTGGTTGTTTTATATTCCGTCACTGTTGCTTATTTAGTCATTATAGTCTTTTATTAATGGTGTTATAAACGAGGCGGCAAACAGGACATTTTTAGTACAGGACGTTTGGGGACGGGAGAGACACATGCGAATTAAACCTGACGATAACTGGCGCTGGTATTTTTGCGACGAGCATGACCGAATGATGCTCGACTTAGCCAATGGCATGTTGTTTCGTTCTCGTTTTGCCCGCCGAATGTTAACCCCGGATGCGTTTTCCCCGTCGGGCTTTTGCGTTGACGATGCAGCGCTTTATTTCTCCTTTGAGGAAAAATGCCGCGATCTGGTGCTCTCTAAAGAGCAGCGCGCCGAGCTGGTATTAAATGCGCTGGTGGCTATCCGTTTCCTGAAACCGCAAATGCCAAAGAGCTGGCATTTTCTGCCCCACGGCATGAACTGGACCCCGGCAACGGGCGATGCGGCGAGCGTAAATCTGAGCGATACCGCAGAAGAGGTGAGCCTGCTGGTGGTTGAGCCTGGCGAAAATGCTGCACTCTGTCTGCTGGCGCAGCCCGGCGTAACGATTGCCGGGCGGACGATGCAGCTTGGGGATGCTATTAAGGTCATGAACGACAGGCTGAAGCCCCAGCTTCGCGTGGATGCCTTCAGCCTCGAGCAGGCGGTTTAAGCTTCCAGCTGTACGGACGTTTTCGGGACGCAGCTACAGCACAGAATTGTGCCGTCATTTCCAATTGCTGATTTTTTCAACGCACTCACTTCGCCATCCACCAGCCTGATGCGGCAGCATCCGCAAATGCCTGCGCGACAGGAATACGGTACACGAATACCAGCCTGCTCCAGTTGCTCCAGTAATACCTGCTGGTTGTTGCCACGGATGACGTTGCCCTGCCAGTGAATATCTATCGCGGAGGCGACATTCGTCACAACGTCGACCATTTCTTCTTCCTGCCCTGAGCCGTACACCCTTGCAGGCCCTCTGGCAAGAATCTCTACCTCATCACCGACGCGGATAGCGCCGCTGGAGCGCGGGATGAGGTTCTGGCCGAAATCCACATCGCCGTTGTCCTGCGCGGTGCGGAATGACTGCAATGTCTTCAACGGTTCGCCGGAAGGGTGCTTCTGGCCTTTCTCCGGGCTAACCGTCGTGAAAATGCAGCGGCTGCACGGCTTCACCACGTCAAAAATGACGCTGCCAATGCGGATCACTTTCCAGGTGTCTTCATCCCAGGCGTCGGCGCCCGTCACTACCAGGTTTGGACGGAACTGTTCCATCTGAACGCTGGCTTTACAGCGGCCTTGCAAATCACGCAGTGAAGCTTCGTTAGTCAGCAGGAACGGGAAGCCATCGGCGAAGGAGAGAGGAACGGCGTCGTGGCGCTTCACGCGACGCGTCAGTTCAGGCCCAACCCAGCGCAGCTGCACGTCGCGGGAGAAGAAGCCGCTCAGCCAGCGGTTGATCTCATCCGGGGCGATGCGCGCGGTAAAATAATTGCCCCACACTTCCGTCGGCGCATCGACAGGCGCAAAATCAGCAAAGCGAATTATCGCGCTGGAACCGTCCGGCGCGGTAAGGTGCAAACCGTCATGAAGCGGGGAAGGGGTAAAGCGAACCATCTGAGGGAAGTGGCGTGCGGTAATGAACGTTCCGTCAGGCTCGGTGACCATAAAAATACGATCGAAGGCAAATCCGCTCATGTCGGCAAGCGCGTGAGAGACGCCGATGCCGCGCATGGATTTCACCGGATGAATAAAAAGCCTGGATAACGTCGCCACTGCACACTCCCTCGAATGAAAATAAGCCTTCAACTTTATGACATACACGTCATATTAGCTATAATGCGCGACAATTTTCTAAGAGTAAAAGTGACGATATGAATTCTCTGTTTGCCAGTACGGCCCGTGGGCTGGAAGAGCTGTTAAAAACTGAACTGGAAAGCCTGGGCGCGCAAGAGTGCCAGGTGGTTCAGGGTGGTGTCCATTTTGAGGGCGACACGCGGCTTATTTACCAGAGCCTGATGTGGAGCCGCCTGGCGTCGCGCATCATGCTGCCGATGAAGGAGTGCAAGGTTTATAGCGATCTTGACCTCTATACCGGCGTACAGATGATCGACTGGACAGAGATCTTCACCCCGAATGCTACCTTTGCGGTGCATTTCAACGGCGTGAACGACGAGATCCGCAACAGCCAGTACGGTGCCCTGCGCGTAAAAGACGCCATTGTGGACTGCTTCACCCGTAAAAATAAGGAACGTCCGAACGTCGATCGTGAAAACCCCGATCTGCGTATTAACGTCTGGCTGAACGGCGACACGGCAAGCATCTCTCTCGATCTGAGCGGCGCGGGCCTGCACCTGCGCGGCTACCGCGATCGTACCGGCATGGCACCCATCAAAGAGACCCTGGCGGCCGCCATTGTGATGCGCTCCGGCTGGCTGCCGGGCACGCCGCTGCTCGATCCGATGTGTGGTTCCGGTACGTTGCTGATTGAAGCGGCCATGCTGGCCACCGACCGCGCGCCGGGACTGCACCGCGGCCAGTGGGGCTTCAAAGGCTGGGCGCAGCACGATGAAGCGCTCTGGAAAGAGGTCAAAGACGACGCGCAGACCCGCGCACGTAAGGGGCTGGCGGAATATACATCTCATTTCTACGGCTCCGATAGCGACCCTCGCGTCATTGAGCGCGCGCGCAGCAACGCCCGCCGTGCCGGTATCGGCGAGCTGGTCACCTTCGAGGTGAAAGACGTGGCGAACCTGACCAACCCGCTACCAAAAGGCTCGTACGGTACCGTGATCAGCAACCCGCCATACGGCGAGCGTCTGGACAGCGAACCGGCGCTGATTGCCCTGCACAGCCTGCTGGGCCGCAACATGAAGGACCACTTTGGCGGCTGGAACCTGTCTCTGTTCAGCGCCTCGCCGGAACTGCTGAGCTGCCTGCAGCTGCGTGCCGATCGCCAGTTTAAGGCGAAAAACGGCCCGCTGGACTGCGTGCAGAAAAACTACCATCTGGCGGAGAAGGCGGCCGACAGCAAGCCGTCCGGCGTGGCGGAAGATTACGCTAACCGTCTGCGCAAGAACCTGAAGAAATTTGAGAAGTGGGCGAAGCAGGAGGGCATTGAATGCTACCGCCTGTATGATGCCGACCTGCCGGAGTACAACGTGGCGGTTGACCGCTACGCGGACTGGGTGGTGATTCAGGAATATGCGCCGCCGAAAACCATTGATGCGCAAAAAGCGCGTCAGCGCATGCTGGACGTCATTGCCGCCACCATCGCCGTGCTGGGTATTGCGCCAAACAAGCTGGTGCTGAAAACCCGTGAACGGCAGAAAGGCAAAAACCAGTACCAGAAGATGGGCGAGAAGGGCGACTTTATCGAAGTGGGCGAATACAACGCGCGCCTGTGGGTCAACCTGACCGACTATCTGGATACCGGTCTGTTCCTCGATCACCGTATCGCCCGCCGCATGCTGGGCCAGATGAGTAAAGGCAAGGACTTCCTGAATCTCTTCTCCTACACCGGCAGCGCCAGCGTGCATGCCGGTCTGGGCGGCGCGCGCAGCACTACCACGGTAGATATGTCCCGTACCTATCTGGAGTGGGCGGAGCGCAACCTGCGCCTTAACGGCTTAACCGGACGTCAGCATCGCCTGATGCAGGCCGACGTGCTGGGCTGGCTGCGCGATACCGACGAGCAGTTCGACCTGATCTTTATCGATCCTCCGACCTTCTCCAACTCCAAGCGTATGGAAGATAGCTTTGACGTTCAACGCGATCACCTGCGCCTGATGACCGACCTGAAGCGCCTGCTGCGCAAAGGCGGCACCATTATGTTCTCGAACAACAAACGCGGCTTCCGTATGGATCATGACGGCTTAGCAGCCCTGGGACTGAAAGCACAAGAAATCAGCCAAAAAACGCTGTCTCAGGACTTTGCCCGTAACCGTCAAATCCATAACTGCTGGTTGATTACCGCGGTCTGAAAGGAAAAATAAATGTCTTTAATTAGTATGCACGGCGCGTGGCTCTCTTTCAGCGACTCACCGCTTCTCGATAATGCTGAGCTGCACATCGAAGATAACGAGCGCGTCTGTCTGGTGGGCCGTAACGGCGCGGGTAAATCCACGCTGATGAAAATCCTTAACCGTGAACAGGGCCTGGATGACGGACGCATTGTTTATGAACAGGATCTGATCGTCTCCCGCCTCCAGCAGGACCCGCCGCGTCACGTGACCGGCAGCGTTTACGATTTCGTTGCGGAAGGGATCTCTGAGCAGGCCGAATACCTGAAGCGATATCACGAGATTTCACATCTGGTGATGACCGATCCGAGTGACAAAAACCTCAACGAACTTGCAAAAGTGCAGGAGATGCTCGATCACCACGGTCTGTGGCAGCTTGAAAACCGTATTAATGAAGTGCTGGCCCAGCTCGGTCTGGAACCCGATATGGAGCTGTCGGCGCTCTCCGGCGGCTGGCTGCGTAAGGCGGCCCTGGGCCGCGCGCTGGTTAGCGGGCCGAAGGTGCTGCTGCTGGACGAACCGACTAACCACCTGGATATCGAAGCGATCGACTGGCTGGAAGGCTTCCTGAAAACCTTCAGCGGCACCATTATTTTCATCTCACACGACCGTTCGTTTATCCGCAATATGGCGACGCGTATTGTCGATCTCGACCGCGGCAAGCTGGTCACCTATCCCGGCGATTACGACACCTATCTGCTGGAGAAAGAAGAAAACCTGCGCGTGGAAGAGCTGCAGAATGCCGAGTTCGACCGTAAGCTGGCGCAGGAAGAGGTCTGGATCCGCCAGGGCATCAAAGCCCGCCGTACCCGTAACGAAGGCCGCGTGCGCGCCCTGAAGGCGATGCGTCGCGAGCGCAGCGAACGTCGCGAAGTGATGGGCAGCGCCAAAATGCAGGTGGAAGAGGCGTCCCGTTCCGGCAAGATTGTCTTTGAAATGGAAAACGTCAACTATCAGGTTGACGGTAAAGTGCTGGTGAAAGACTTCTCCGCACAGGTCCAGCGCGGCGACAAAATTGCCCTGATTGGCCCGAACGGCTGCGGTAAAACCACGCTGCTGAAGCTGATGCTGGGCCAGCTGCAGGCCGACAGCGGACGCATTCACTGCGGGACCAAGCTCGAGGTCGCCTACTTCGACCAGCACCGCGCGGAGCTGGATCCGGACCGTACGGTGATGGATAACCTCGCTGAAGGTAAGCAAGAGGTGATGGTAAACGGCAAGCCGCGCCACGTGCTGGGCTACCTGCAGGACTTCCTGTTCCATCCGAAACGCGCCATGACGCCGGTGCGCGCGCTGTCCGGCGGTGAGCGCAACCGTCTTCTGCTGGCGCGCCTGTTCCTGAAGCCAAGTAACCTGCTGATTCTCGATGAACCAACGAACGACCTGGATGTCGAAACGCTGGAATTACTCGAAGAGCTGATCGACGGCTATCAGGGTACCGTGATGCTGGTTAGCCACGATCGTCAGTTCGTTGACAACACCGTGACCGAGTGCTGGATCTTCGAAGGTGAAGGGCGAATTGGTCAATACGTAGGCGGTTATCACGATGCAAAAGGGCAGCAGGCACAGTCGCTGGCGACGAAGCAGTCAAAGTCCAAAATTGGTCCTGAAGCTACTGTAACAAAAGCAGAAACTGTCAAGAAAACCTCGGCTAAACTAAGCTATAACCTGCAGCGCGAACTGGAGGGACTGCCGCAGCGTCTTGAAGAGCTGGAGGCCGCGCTTGAGGATCTGCAAAAACAGGTTGCTGATGCGTCATTCTTTACCCAATCGCATGACTATACTCAGAAAGTACTGTCAGAAATGTCCGCGGCTGAAAAAGCTCTGGAAGAAGCATTTGAGCGCTGGGAGTACCTTGAGTCTCTGAAAAACGGCGCATAAACAGGGATAACATATGTGTGACCAGCACCATGCCGACAGGCATATTTTATGCTCGCAATGCGATATGCTCGTGGCGTTGCCAGAGCTTGGTCACGGACATAAAGCCCTGTGTCCACGTTGCGGTGCGACGTTGACAACCGAGTGGGACGCGCCGCGGCAGCGTCCCACTGCTTACGCTCTTGCAGCACTTTTTATGCTGCTGCTCTCCAATCTCTTCCCCTTCATCTATATGAAGGTGGGTGGGATAACCAGCCAGGTGGATTTGCTTGAGATCCCGGGCGTGATGTTCTCAGAAGATTACGCCAGCCTCGGCACCTTTTTTCTCCTGTTTGTCCAGATAGTCCCGGCTTTTTGCCTAGTCGTAATCCTTTTGCTGGTCAACCGCGTCAGGATGCCCGCATCACTGAAAATCCGGCTTGCGCGTATCCTTTTTCAGCTCAAAAGCTGGGGCATGGCCGAGATCTTTCTGGCGGGCATTCTGGTCAGTTTCGTGAAGCTCATGGCATACGGCGACGTGGGGATCGGCAGCAGCTTTATTCCGTGGTGTCTGTACTGTGTCCTCCAGCTGCGTGCATTCCAGTGCGTTGACAGGCGCTGGGCGTGGGACGATATCGCCCCGGCACCGACGCTTGCACAGACGGTGAAGGTCGGCGTGCCCGGAATTCGTCAGGGGTTACGTTCTTGCCCGTGCTGCACCGCCGTGCTGCCCGCCGATCTCGACGTTTGTCCGCGCTGCGAAACGAAAGGGCATGTGCGGCGTAAAAATAGTCTTCAGTGGACGATGGCGCTGCTGGTCACGTCCATCATGCTGTATCTGCCTGCCAATATTCTGCCAATTATGATCACCGATTTGCTCGGTGACAAAATGCCCTCAACGATCCTGGCCGGGGTGATACTGCTTTGGGGCGAGGGTTCCTATCCGGTCGCTGGCGTCATCTTTATCGCCAGTATTATGGTGCCAACCTTAAAAATGATCGCCATCGCTTGGCTCTGTTGGGATGCGAAAGGCCATGGAAAACGCGACAGCGAACGCATGCACCTGATTTATGAGGTGGTCGAGTTTGTCGGACGCTGGTCAATGATAGACGTGTTTGTCATCGCCGTTCTCTCTGCGCTGGTGCGGATGGGCGGTTTGATGAGTATTTATCCCGCGATGGGGGCTTTAATGTTTGCACTGGTCGTGATCATGACCATGTTTGCGGCCATGACCTTCGACCCTCGTTTATCGTGGGATCGTGAGCCTGAATCAAGCCATGAGGAAGAGTAAGAGCATGGAAAATAAGAGTGGAGAGGCGAAAGTGCAGAAGGTCAAAAACTGGTCACCGGTGTGGATTTTTCCCATCGTGACCGCGCTGATCGGTGCATGGATCCTGTTTTATCATTACAGCCATCAGGGACCGGAAGTCACGCTGATAACCACCAATGCCGAGGGGATTGAGGGCGGTAAAACGACCATCAAAAGCCGTAGCGTGGATGTGGGCGTGGTCGAAAGCGCAACCCTGACCGACGATTTAACCCATGTGGAGATTAAGGCGCGCCTTAATGCCGGCATGGAGAAACTGCTGCACGGCGATTCCGTTTTCTGGGTCGTTAAACCGCAGGTGGGGCGTGAAGGGATCAGCGGCTTAGGAACGCTGCTTTCGGGCGCCTACATAGAGCTGCAGCCCGGCGCTAAGGGTAACCAGCCTGCCAAATACCAGCTTCTGGATTCACCGCCGCTTGCGCCGCCTGATGCCAAGGGCATCCGCGTGATCCTCGACAGCAAAAAAGCAGGTCAGCTCACGGCGGGCGACCCGGTACTGTTTCGCGGCTACCGCGTCGGGTCGGTTGAGAAAAGCACGTTCGATCCGCAGAAACGCGCAATTAGCTATCAGCTCTTCATCAATGCGCCAAACGATCGTCTGGTCACCAGCAACGTCCGTTTCTGGAAAGACAGCGGGATCGCGGTGGATCTGACCTCGGCAGGCATGCGCGTTGAAATGGGTTCGCTGACTACGCTGTTTGGCGGCGGCGTGAGTTTTGACGTGCCGGAAGGCCTGGATTTGGGGCAGCCGGTTGCAGAGAACACCGCTTTCCGCCTCTTTGACGATCAAAAAAGCATTCAGGACGCGCTCTATACCGATCACGTTGACTTCCTGATGTTCTTCAAAGACTCCGTTCGCGGCCTGCAGCCGGGGGCGCCCGTTGAGTTCCGCGGTATTCGCCTCGGTACGGTTGGACAAGTGCCGTTCTTCGTCCCGGGTCTGAGCCAGATGCTGGATGATGACTATCGCATTCCGGTGCTGATCCGCATTGAACCAGAGCGTCTGCTTAACCAGATTGGTGAAAACCAGGATATCGCTACCCACATCACCCAACTGATGGAACGCGGTCTACGCGGGTCGCTGAAAACCGGCAACCTGGTAACCGGCGCGCTGTATGTGGATATGGACTTCTACCCGAAAGCACCGCCGATTACCGGTATCCGTGAATTCGGCGGCTACAAGATCATCCCAACGGTGAGCAGCGGTCTGGCGCAGATCCAGCAGCGTCTGATGGAGACGCTGGATAAGATCAACAATCTGCCACTGAATCCGATGATTGAAGCGGCGACAAACTCGCTGAGCGAAAGCCAGGCAACGATGCGCCGTCTGCAAACCACGCTGGATAACATCAACAAGATCACGGCGAGCCAGAGCATGCAGCAGCTGCCGCAGGACATGCAGAAAACGCTGCGTGAGCTGAACCGCAGTATGCAGGGCTTCCAGCCGGGCTCTGCGGCCTATAACAAGATGGTGGCAGATATGCAGCGTCTTGATCAGGTCCTGCGTGAACTGCAGCCGGTGCTGAAAACGCTCAACGAGAAGAGCAATGCGCTGGTATTCGAAGCGAAAGATAAAAAGGATCCTGAGCCGAAGAGGGCAAAAGAATGAAAAAATGGCTATTGATGGTTGGCGCTCTGCTGTTAACGGCGTGCAGTTCAGGGGGAGATAATAAAAGTTATTATCAGCTGCCTGTGGCAACCCACAGCGGTGGGCAAAGCACGGCGAGTCAGGGAAACCGCCAGCTGTGGGTTGAGCAGGTCGCCGTGCCGGATTATCTGGCAGGGAACGGCGTGGTCTATCAGACCAGCGACGTTAAATACGTGATTGCGACCAACAACCTGTGGGCCAGCCCGCTGGATCAGCAGCTGCGCAACACGCTGGTGGCTAACCTGGGCAGCCAGCTTCCGGGCTGGGTAGTCGCGTCGCAGCCGCTGGGTAACGATCAGGATACGCTGAACGTCACCGTAACGGGCTTCCACGGCCGCTATGACGGTGCGGTGGTGATCAGCGGGGAGTGGTTGCTGAACCATCAGGGGCAGCTGATTAAGCGTCCTTTCCATCTGGAGCTGAAGCAGCAGAAGGATGGCTATGACGAAATGGTGAAAGTCCTGGCTCAGGGTTGGGCGCAGGAGTCGGCCAGTATCGCGAGGGAGATTTCCCGGCTGCCATAAGTAAAATTCATCATTAAAACCGCAGTTGGCCTGTCGCTGATTGCGGTTTTTTTTCGTTTTCAACTCAGGTTGTTACTT
This sequence comes from Enterobacter sp. 148H3, assembly GCF_034107425.1. Taxonomy (NCBI): domain Bacteria; kingdom Pseudomonadati; phylum Pseudomonadota; class Gammaproteobacteria; order Enterobacterales; family Enterobacteriaceae; genus Enterobacter; species Enterobacter sp. 148H3. The sequence goes on from NZ_JAWNEI010000012.1 coordinate 52,302, forward strand.
GTGCCACGTCACAATTTTTGTACAAATGAACTTCCATATAGCTCACAGATATGACACCCGTATGAATTTTGAACATTGACGATGCGACTAATTCGGGGTATTCGTTATCTGTGCCTGTGCAGATAGCGCAGACACTGTTTTCTTTCCACCAGACAAAAGAATGAGGGAAACGAGGCATGAAGAGACAGAAACGAGATCGCCTGGAACGGGCTCATCAACGTGGTTATCAGGCCGGCATCGCTGGACGTTCTAAAGAAATGTGTCCTTATCAGACGATAAATCAAAGGTCACAATGGCTTGGAGGCTGGCGAGAAGCCATCGGCGACAGGGCACTCATAGCCTGATAACGTCTCTTTCAAAAAAGAAACCTCCGCATTGCGGAGGTTTCGCCTTTCAGGGGGGCGAAAAGCACGATCAGAACGCAGAAGTGTCCTGGAACAGGCCAACCTTCAGGTCGCTTGCGCTATAGATCAGACGACCATCGACCAGTACTTCACCATCTGCCAGGCCCATAATCAGGCGGCGGTTTACGATGCGCTTGAAGTGAATACGATAGGTCACTTTCTTCGCTGTAGGCAGAACCTGACCAGTGAATTTCACTTCGCCCACGCCCAGTGCGCGGCCTTTACCTTCGCCACCCAGCCAGCCCAGATAGAAGCCAACCAGCTGCCACATAGCATCCAGGCCCAGACAACCAGGCATTACTGGATCGCCAATAAAGTGGCAACCGAAGAACCACAGGTCCGGGTTGATATCGAGTTCTGCTTCTACGTAACCCTTATCGAAGTTGCCGCCGGTTTCGGTCATTTTCACGACACGGTCCATCATCAGCATGTTCGGGGCCGGCAACTGTGGGCCTTTTGCGCCAAACAGTTCGCCGCGACCAGAGGCAAGAAGATCTTCTTTTGTATAGGATTCGCGTTTATCTACCATGTTCTCAGTAAGCCTTATTTTAGTGAAGGACGCAGGATAGCTAACACGTGTACGCTGAACAAGTCCGATCAGTTCGAACTAAACCAGCCCAGCCAGCGTAACGGCCATGGATAACGGTGACGAGCATCCTGCTGTGTTGCCTGAGCAATGCGCTCCTGGATAGTCTGCATCAGGGTGGTTTGCCCTTCGCCATCCCATACCAGGTTTGTCAGTAAGGGTAGTGCATCCTCAATCCCTTCGATGGCCCAGATGGCGAACTGCTCTTGTTCAACCGCATCCAGAATCTCCTGGCTAAGGCTTAAATGGCGTGCGTTAGGAGCAGGAATAATTACACCCTGCTTGCCGTTTAAACCGCGCTGCTGGCAGATAGAGAAGAAGCCTTCAATTTTTTCGTTGAGGCCGCCGACAGGCTGGGCACGACCGAATTGGTCCACCGAGCCGGTGATCGCGATGTTCTGATTGATGGGCACTTCCGCCAGGGCGCTGATTAAGGCGCACAGTTCAGCCATAGAGGCGCTATCGCCATCCACTTCGCTGTAGGACTGCTCAAACGTCAGCGAGGCCGAGAAGGGGATCTGTTGCTCAAGCTGCAGCTCAGACATCAAAAACGCCTGCATGATCATCATGCCTTTGGCGTGAATGTTTCCACCCAGCTCGGCTTTGCGTTCGATGTCGGTAAATTCGCCATCGCCAATATGCACAACGCAGCTGATACGGGACGGTTCCCCGAATGCGCGCGGATGGCCAGGAAATTCAATCACCGACAGGGCGTTGATCTGCCCGACGCGTTCGCCTTCGGTTTCCACCAGAATTTGTTCCAGCAGAATTTCATCCTGCATACGGTCAGCAAGATAGCCTTCTCGCCACTCTCGCTGAGCCAGCATCTGGGTGAGCTGCTCTCCGGTGAACGCACCGTTACCGCTAATTACACCCACTTCACGCAGCTGTTTGCCGATCCAGAGCGGGCAGAGTGGCAGCGTTTCCTGGTCACCGGTATAGCGCACCGCTTCGCGGATCAGGCCTGGCCACGCGTCAGCCGCAGGCGTTGGCAGCGCAAAACGTTCTGCAACGGCCATCACCCACTGGCACCACTGCGCCATATCGTCGGCATCGGCAATCTGGATATTATCTTCGTATTCGCTATATACCGCCTGCTCAGCCAGTTCAGGCTCCATTTCCTGGAAGTCCGCCAGCGACTCACGGTCGCCTGTCAGCACGACGGTTAACGACAGCGGCATAGACGGAACCGAGACAGGCAGGGGACGAGACTCATCGTAGCCGATCCAGTCGAAACGCTGCTGATGCACGATGGTTTTCAGACGCATCCACAGCAGCGGCTGCGAGAGCAGGGTACGCAGTGAGATGATGAGAACACCGCCATTTGCGCGATGTACCAGCCCCGGCTGCAGCGAAAGTTCGCCGTTAAACTGGCGCAGACAACCAAAGAGTTGTTCCGCCTCGACCCAGTTAGCGGTAACCACCTCGCCCTTAGCGGCAAAAGCGCCATCGGCCTGCGCCGCAGGTTCGAAAGTGACATCATGTCCCGCAATACGATACTGCCCGCCAAAAACGGCGTTCGCTTCCGGCTTCAGCTGACGCACAGCATCTCCGAGCAGCGTCAGGTATTCCGCTTCTTCCGGGGCTTTGAGCAGCATGAAGGGTGCTGTTGCCCATGGGCTTAACACCTGCTCCAGCGCGTAATGCAAACGAGGCTGCGTATCGCTAAGGATGAATTCGTGTTCTTTTGCGAGTTCGGGCTGTGCAAACAGTTCCTGGTAACTTTCGGTATCCGGAACAAGGTCACGCCATGCAAGTTTCGTAATGGTCAAAGTTGATGTTTTTTAGTCAGATGTAAAAGCGTGGAGTATACCGTAAGCGGGGGGCTGTACCCAAGCAGGATTGGGGATTTCGACAGGGCGAATGCCTGCATTCACTCACAGGATATGATTTCTTTTCAGCAGATTGCTAAAAAACTGATATTCTGAACAGAGTTACGTGGTAACACTGAGATCGCAATGAAATATCAACAACTGGAAAATCTCGAAAGCGGCTGGAAATGGAAATACCTGGTCAAAAAGCACCGTGAAGGGGAGCTGATCACCTGCTACATCGAAGCCAGCGCTGCGCAAGAAGCCGTGGATATTTTGCTGACCCTCGAAAATGAACCGGTACAGGTTAACGGGTGGATTGAGAAACATATCAATCCTGCGTTGTTAAACCGGATGAAGCAAACTATCCGCGCGCGACGCAAACGGCATTTTAATGCTGAGCATCAGCACACTCGCAAAAAATCAATCGACCTTGAGTTCGTTGTCTGGCAGCGCCTGGCCGGGCTGGCACAACGACGGGGTAAAACGCTGTCGGAAACCATCGTGCAGCTGATTGAGGATGCAGAACATAAAGAGAAGTACGCCAACCAGATGTCGACGCTGAAGAACGACCTTCAGGCTCTGTTGGGTAAAAAGTAGATTTTTTACTTTTCTTCAGACAATAAAAAACCCCGCATGGCGGGGTTTTTTTATAAGACGATAACTTATGCCGCTGGCTGAGTTACAACGTCTTTGATGCCTTTAACTTCGATCTCTACGCGACGATCTGGAGCCAGGCAGTCGATCAGTGCAGCGCGAGCTTTCACGTTGTCACAGGTGTTGCCAGTAACTGGGTTAGATTCGCCCATACCACGTGGGGAGATCTTGTTAGCTGGGATACCTTTAGAGATCAGGTAATCAACAACAGACTGAGCACGTTTCTCAGACAGTTTCTGGTTGTAAGCGTCAGAACCGATACGGTCGGTGAAGCCCAGAACCACTACAGAACCGTCTTTAGGATCCAGGTTGCTCAGCTGGGTGTACAGCTGATCCAGTGCCTGCTGACCTTCTGGTTTCAGAGTCGCTTTGTTGAAGTTGAACAGAACGTCAGACTTCAGAGTGAAGTGCTTGGTCTGTACTTCTGGAGCTGGAGCCGGCGCTGGAGCAACAACTGGTGCTGCTTCTTCCTGCTGGCCGAAACGGTAGGAAACACCTACGCTCAGCATGCCGTTGTCTGGACGAACACCAACGGTGTTGCCGTCGCCGATGTTGTTAACCCACTGGTATTCCAGACGGGTAGCGATGTCACGGGTCATAGCCCACTCAACGCCACCAGCGAATACTGGGGAAACACCGGTGTCATGGTTGTCGCCAGAAATGTTGTTGCTGGAGTCAGCACGCCATACCATGCCGCCCAGACGGGTGTACACGTCCAGATCGTCAGTGATTGGGTAGCCCAGTTTAGCGGTCAGTTGAACGCCCTGTGCTTTGAAAGCGCCGTTGATGGTGTCGCCTTTGTATGGCATACGACCTAACCAGTCGTAACCCATTTCAAAACCAACATACGGGTTAACCTGATAGCCACCGAACGCACCTGCACCAAGCTGGCTCTCGTGAGTTGGGCCATCATTGTTCAGGCTGCTGTTGTACCAGCCAGTGTCGTGGAACTGAGACCAGCCCAGTTTACCACCTGCATACCAGGTATTATCTTTCGGAGCGGCCTGCGCTACGGTAGCGAAGCCAGCCAGTGCCACTGCAATCGCGATAGCTGTCTTTTTCATTTTTTGCGCCTCGTTATCATCCAAAATTCGCCATGAAAGTCTCAAGAGAGAATCACGGTTAAATCCTTCACCGGGGGGCGTGGTCAAATATAAATCTACCGATATCTTCGGCTTAGGCCGAGCACCCCTGGCGATGTAAAGTCTACAACGTAGCTGAAAACTTACAAGTGTGAAGTCCGTCAGGCATATGAAAAAAAAAGTTCCGTATACCGATTATTTAACATTTTTAGAACGAATTTTGTGCAATAAAATTAAGGAGAACCGCACCAGACAAGCCTTGCCGCAATTTTCTGGTCGGGAACTTAAATCCCATCTTGCGGTCAAAAAAAATTCCAGGAAAAATCTTAATTTCACTCAATGATACAAATTTGAGTGAATTTTTAACCCAGAAAGTTGTCCTCTGCGGTAAGAATCCGATCGAACTGGACGCATAATGAACCCGATCGCATTCCCCTCTTCAGCGGCTTCAGTCAGACGGAAATGTTCTTCTTCAGTCAATTCTTCCGGTAACCATCCAATCACCACGCTGTAATTCCCTGTGCGTAACGCGCGGATCATCGACTCAACGGTATCGCAAGGCGAGAGTTGATTAATTTGCATGACTTTCGTCAGCGGCAGGCCGGCGGACTGAACCCACTCACGGCTCAGCTTTTGCTGAGGCGTGAGCCAAAGCTGCCAGCGCGATTGCTGACCGAGCTGTTGTAATAACGGCAGTAACAGAAGTTGCGTTAACAAGGGCTGGTCTTCACGATAAACCACTTCACTGATAAGCCCCGTGGAAACACGCTCGATGGAATTCTGCGAGACATTGCCTGCAGCAGAAGAGAGAGAGGTAGCGCGATTTGCATAGCCTGAAGTGTGCATATTCATTCCAGCCCTGTAGTTACTGTATGGATATACAGTAACTCCTGTATGCCCAAAGATCAACCTCATTTTCGGAAAGCGACTCGCAAAATTCATTCAATCTTGATGCTCCTCGAAAAATCATCTTGCTCAACGACGATAAGTTGCCTATTTTCCTGCTAACGGATCCGCTAGTAAGAAATTTGGTTGTTACTTTATGATTTTGAAGGGAAATATCATGAAAAAGATATCTTATGAACGGATTTATAAATCTCAGGAATACCTCTCCCCGTTGGGTGAGATTCATCACCGCGCGTTGTTTGGAGGCTATACCCTCGCGGTGGATGATGCGGTTTTTGCCATGGTCTCAGACGGCGAGCTTTATCTTCGCGCCTGTGAGGAAAGTGCGAAATACTGTGTAAAAAATGCCTCCTCTTTTTTGACGTTGATGAAGCGAGGCCGCCCGGTGCTGCTCAACTATTATCGTGTGGATGACGGATTATGGCAGGACAGGGAGCGGTTACTTCAGCTCTCCTCGTTTGCACTCAGTGCGGCAAGAAAAGAGCGTTATCAGCGCCATCAACGAAACCGACTCAAAGATCTGCCAAACCTGACCTTTCAGCTTGAAGTCTTGCTCTTTGAAGCTGGCATCACCAATGAGGAAATGTTGCGGGAGCTTGGTGCCAGGGCGAGCTGGCTAAAGATGCGGGCAAAAAACAAAGCGCTGAGTATAAAAGTTCTCTTCGCGCTGGAAGGGGCTATCGAGGGGCTGCATGAAGCGGCACTCCCGGCAGACATTCGCCGGGAGCTCACGGAGTGGTTTAATGCGTTGACTGAGCCACTGGAGAATCACTCCTCCAGGTAGCGATGTGTTGTTGCAGCCGGCAAATTTCAGGCAGCAGAGCGATAAGCAGGCCTATCTGCTGAAGCACCAGAGGTGCTTTACTGTCGTTTCCCGGGTCTAGATGCGCAATGCGTTGAGCCAGTTCATCCAGCGCCTGTTGAACGCGCGGCTCATCGGCTGGTCGATGATGAAGCGCGTCATCGACATAACAGACGGCGTCATCAAGCAGGTTGAGAATACCCGAGTTGGTGAGTTTCTCACGGTGAGCACCCAGCGTCGAAATATAGCTGGTGAACGTATGGTTCAGGCAGAGCAGGCGGAACGCGGTCTCTCGAATATCCGCCGTGGCGCGAGGCTCCGTCGACATGTTAGAGACTACGGAGGCCAGTTCCGCATCACTGTTGTGCGCGTCGCGGCGGGCTATCCGGTAAGCCAGGCGGTTATCGCGGCCCTGATGATATTGCTCCAGGATCGCGTCAAGGTATCGACAGTTGGCGTTCATCGCCCTGTCTACCACGCACGGCAAATTTCGGAAACGCCAGTCCGGCCAGATAAAGCTGACCGCGGCCCAGGCAATCGCACAGCCAATCAGGGTATCGATCACTCGGGGCAGGGCGACTTCAAACCCTTCACCCAGCAGGTTAAAGCAGAGCAGCACCAGCAGCGTGATGAACATGGTGGCATGGGCGTACTGCACGTTGCGAAACGCGAAGAACAACACGCCGGTGATCACGATCAGGATCAATTGACCTTCAACGGAGGGCACGAAATAGAGCACCGGAAGGCCAATCGCGACGCCAACCAGCGTGCCGATAATACGCAGCGCAAGACGATGTCGGGTGGCATTATAGTTCGGCTGGCAGACAAACAGGCTGGTCAGCAGGATCCAGTAGCCGTGATGCAGCCCGGTAATCTGGATAAAGGCATACCCCACGCACAGCACCAGCGACATTCGCACGGCGTGCCGAAAGAGAGCCGACTCCGGCGTAAAGTTGCGGCTCAGCCGTAGCCACATATCGCTAACGCTGTGTACGCTGTCATCAGCAAGCTGGTTTTCAACCTCACTGCCTGGCAGCGCCATCGCTTGTTCGGACTCAATGGTTGCCAGCTGGGCATCAATCGCACGCAAGTTGTTAAGCAGAAAACCCAGCGCTTTGATGTGTTCCGGTGACGTTCCGCTGGCCTGAACGCGGTCGAGTGCCGCATCAAGATGGCTGAATACGCGTTCAAAGCGGGGGTCATGCTGATAGGGCGTGCGCAGCAGAATGGAGTGCGAGAGCTGTTGGCACGCCTGGGATTGCATGGACAGCAGGCGCTGGAAACGGAACATCACGTCACTGTAGCGGAACTTCTCGCGCAGGGCGGCATACTGAACGTGCGAGGAGCTGGCGCGTTCATGAATGTCCTGGGCTGCAAAATAGTAGTGAAGCGTCCGTCGTGTTCCGCGCTGACCGCGATCGCCGCGCAGACGGGTAAGCAGGGAAGCTTTTGTCTGATTAAGGGTGGCGACCAGCTGGCCATTTGCCAGGGCCAGATCGTAGAGCGGTGCCTGGCTTTCTTCCTCGATGTCCGGGTCGAACAGCCGGGATTTCAGTTCCAGATAGCGGGCTAGCTGCTCAAAGCTGCGGGCAAGGTTATCCTGCAGCGGGCGAACCGGGAAAATCAGATGACCGGTTAGCGTCAGCAGGTTATACCAGATGGCGCCCAGCAACAGCAGAACCGGCTGCTGGTACCACTGGTCGTACAGGGAAACGCCCAGCATGGTGTAGATAGCGATCAGCAATGCACCAAAAGCGATGGTGGCATAGCGCTGCCCAAGCCCGCCCAGCAAAATAAACCCGCTGGTTGAGAGCGTAAGGCCCAGGGCAAACAGCCAGGGCCACGGGAAAAGCAGCTCAACGGAAGCTGACGCAATAAAAAAGCAGACGAGCGTAATGACCAGGTTACGTAAACGCCCGGCCAGACGGTCGTCCAGATCCGCCAGCGCCCCGGCCACCACCCCCAGCGTGAGCGGAATGGTGAGCTTGACATCATTCAGCCACCAGGGCAGGGCAACCGTGCCGCAAAGCGCGATAAATATCCTGACGTTATAAAGCCAGGTGCTGTTCCAGGTATAACGGCGAAGCAGTGGGCTTAGCATAAACGCGGCCAGTCCTTATTTACTGAAAACGACGACGAGCGTTTGCTTCGCGCGCCGCTCTGGCCACTTCTACCGGAACAACCCTGCGACCAACGGGCCAAAGGGCGATAGCGGCGATCTTAAAGTTTGCGATCCCCACAGGAATACCAATAATCGTGATGCACTGTGCAATACCGGCAAAAATATGCATGATGCACAGCCACCAGCCAAAGAAAATCAGCCACAGAATGTTAAGCAGGGTTCCGCCCGTATTCATCAGGGCGTTTTTGCTCTCCGGATTCAGCTCGTCAACGTGGATGGCTTCATTCCCGTAGGGGATTAAGGAGAGTTTTGTGATTTCCCAGCAGGAACGGGTCAGGGGAAGCGTGAAAATCAGGACGATGCTCACCAGCGTGGCAAAAAGCCAGGAAAGGGTGGTGGCAAAACCGCCCAGCACAAAATTCAACACATTCAGAACGGTACGCATAAACGCTCACTTCCTTTCGATATAATTAACGCCCAATGATTGTAACGTTTTTTTAGGCTGGAGCACCTTAAAACTGGCAGTTAAACTGTCAGGTAAATTATCTCTTCGTGGATTTGGCGGAACATGGAACTGAAAGCAACGTCGCTGGGCAAACGCCTGGCACAACACCCTTACGACAGGGTTGTTCTCCTTAATGCCGGGGTGAAAGTCTCCGGGGAACGCCACGAATACCTTATTCCGTTTAATCAGCTTCTGGCTATTCATTGCAAACGCGGTCTGGTGTGGGGCGAGCTGGAGTTCGTTCTGCCTGACGATAAAGTCGTGCGCCTTCATGGTACCGAGTGGGCGGAAACCCAGCGTTTCCATCATCATCTGAACGCACTCTGGCAGCAGTGGAGCCAGGATATGAGCGTGATTGCCGCCCAGGTGCTGCAGCAGGTGCTGGACGATATCGCCCAGAGCAACGCGCAGCAAGCGTGGCTGACCCGTCAGCAGACTGCCGGGTTGCAGCAAAAGATCCGGCAGGCACTCTCGGCTCTGCCGCTCTCCGTGACGCGTCTCGACGAGTTTGACAACTGTCGCGACGCCTGGCGCCAGTGTCAGGCCTGGCTGAATGATAAGGATAAAAGCCGTCTCGCCCATAACCAGGCCTGGACGGATGCCATGCTTACCCAATACGCCGATTTTTTCAGTACGGTGGAATCTTCACCGCTCAATCCGGCTCAGGCGCGAGCGGTGGTCAACGGCGAGCAGTCGCTGCTGGTGCTGGCGGGAGCCGGTAGCGGTAAAACGTCGGTGCTGGTCGCGCGTGCCGGCTGGCTGCTGACGACCGGAGAAGCGGTCGCCGATCAAATTCTGCTTCTGGCCTTTGGCCGTAAGGCCGCGCAGGAAATGGACGAACGGATCCAGGAGCGCCTGCACACCCGGGATATCACGGCCAGAACATTCCATGCTCTTGCGCTGCATATTATTCAGCAGGGCAGTAAAAAAGTGCCTTCCATCAGTAAGCTGGAAAACGACGCGCAGGCGCGTCAGGAGCTGTTCATCAAAACGTGGCGCCAGCAGTGCAGTGAGAAAAAGGCGCAGGCGAAAGGGTGGCGTCAGTGGCTGGAAGAGGAACTCAACTGGGAGGTGCCTGAGGGCAGCTTCTGGCAGGATGACAAACTGGCGCGTCGGCTGGGTTCGCGACTTGACCGTTGGGTCAGCCTGATGCGAATGCACGGTGGATCGCAGGCTGAGATGATTGAAAGCGCGCCGGAGGCAATCCGCGAGCTGTTTTCGAAGAGGGTCAAGCTGATGGCGCCGCTGCTGAAGGCCTGGAAAACAGCATTGAAAGAAGAAAATGCGGTCGATTTCTCCGGTTTGATCCATCAAGCCATCATCATTCTTGAAAAGGGACGTTTTGTCAGCCCGTGGAAACATATTCTGGTGGATGAGTTCCAGGATATTTCTCCACAGCGTGCGGCTCTGCTCTCGGCGCTGCGGGCGCAAAATAAACATACCTCTCTGTTTGCGGTGGGGGATGACTGGCAGGCCATCTATCGCTTCAGCGGGGCACAGCTTTCGCTGACGACCGCATTCCACCACTATTTTGGCGAAGGCGATCGCAGCGATCTGGATACGACCTACCGCTTCAATTCACGGATTGGTGAAATCGCCAACCGCTTTATCCAGCAGAACCCGCATCAGCTGGCAAAACCGCTCAATAGCCTGCGGCCTGGGGATAAAAAAGCAGTGACCCTGCTGGCGGACGATCAGCTGGAACCGCTGCTGGACAAGCTCAGCGGCTACGCGAAGCCCGATGAGCGTATCCTGGTGCTGGCACGCTACCATCACCTTAAACCTGAGGCGCTGGAAAAAGCCGCCACCCGCTGGCCGAAACTGCAGCTTGAATTTATGACGATTCATGCCAGCAAAGGGCAGCAGGCCGATTATGTGATCGTGGTGGGGCTGAAAGAGGGGAGCGACGGTTTCCCGGCCCCGGCCCGCGAGTCGGTGATGGAACAGGCCCTGCTGCCGGAGCCGGAAGATTTCCCGGATGCCGAAGAGCGGCGTTTGCTGTATGTGGCAATGACCCGCGCGCGCCATCGCGTGTGGCTGCTGTTCAATAAAGAGGAGCCATCCGCGTTTGTCGATATTTTGAAGAGTATAGATGTGCCGGTGGCGCGGAAGCCATAACGCCGCCGGGCAAGGATGGGTAGGCCGGGTAAGGCGTAGCCGCACCCGGCAAAAAAAAGCTACTTCAATCTCTCTGAAAGATAACGCTGATAGTCCGGAATAAGGATATCTACCGGTGAGTTAAACTGCGGCGATTCGATGATGAAATCCGCCGTCGAGAGGTTTGTCGCCACTGGAATATTCCACACCGTCGCCAGGCGCAGCAGCGCTTTGACATCCGGATCGTGCGGAACCGCGTTCAGCGGGTCCCAGAAGAAGATCAGCACATCAATTTTCCCTTCGGAAATCTGCGCGCCGACCTGCTGATCGCCGCCCATCGGGCCGCTCAGCATCGCATTCACCTGCAGACCCGTTTCGCGCTGGATCAGGTTACCGGTTGTACCGGTCGCCGACAGGGCGTGTTTTTCCAGCAAAGACTGATGGCGGCGAACCCAGTTAAGCAGCATTTGTTTACAGTGATCGTGCGCCACGAGAGCAATGTGTTTGCGCTCAGGTAGCGTGCGTGTTGTCAGTTCCATAATCATATCCATCAGGTTAACTGACTACACGATGACGGGAACCGTCTGACGCTGCAAGAGAAAGGCGTAAAAAATGTGGCTTATGATGAAGGTTGTTGTTTTGCCCACTGTAAAAAACGGGCCCGCGTGTCGGCATCAGCCTGCTGGAACCAGAATTTAAGGCGCTGTTCCGTCAGTGTCTGGGACTGAGGAGGAATGACGTCCAGTTCAGAGACGCCGGACAAAAGCGTACTGTCGTCCGCCATCATGGTCGCAAACTGCGGAAGAGAGGCGCGTTTACCCGCTTTGTTATAGGTCTGGGTCGCTGCCTCGTAATCCGGGCCTTTCGGTGAGGTCGTCAGCGCCAGAATATCCAGCTTCACCGGAATCGGCATCGCATCCCCGTCCAGCAGTTCAACGCGGGGTGAAGCGTCGAAGGCCGCAGACTCTTTCTCCGTTTCAAGGCGAGGCAGAGTGATGTTCACCTGACTGATTTGCCGGGTGTTAAAGCTGACGATCAGCGGCGGCGAGATGTACATCCTTTGTTCGTGATTCGCAAGCCCGATCGATTTTTCCACCCGGAAGACCAGCTGATGCGGCCCGTTATCCAATTCGATGCTGTCTGCACCGCGCAATAACGAGCTGGAGACCTTTTTTCCGTCCAGTACAAGGAGATCAATGTCGGTAGAGAGCCGGAGCGTGGTAGCAAAAACCCAGACCGGCATCACTAACGCAATCAGAGCAGTGGCAATACCGGTTTTCATAAAAGGCTCCCGTCAGAAATCCTGTCGCCGCATTAATGTATCTAAATTTTTCGATAATCACGTTTACTAACATATAGACATATTTCGCCGTTTTGCCCTCATGCATCTGTATGGGATGGATGGTTGAGATGTGCGGTTTGGCGTACACTTTTAAAAAAGCCAGGAGAAAAACCATGAAAGAGAACGATATTGCCGAGATTCTGACATCTACGCGTACCATTGCGCTGGTGGGCGCGAGCGATAAACCCGATCGTCCAAGCTATCGGGTAATGAAATACCTTCTCGATCAGGGCTATCACGTCATCCCGGTCTCGCCAAAAGTGGCGGGAAAAACCTTACTGGGTCAGCAGGGGTATGCCACGCTCGCTGACGTGCCGGAAAAAATTGATATGGTTGATGTCTTTCGAAATTCCGAGGCAGCGTGGGAAGTGGCGCAGGACGCTATTGCCGTCGGGGCGAAAACGCTGTGGATGCAGCTGGGCGTGATTAACGAGCAGGCTGCGGTGCTGGCGCGGGATGCGGGGCTGAACGTCGTCATGGACCGCTGTCCGGCGATCGATATCCCCCGTCTGGGGCTGGCGAAGTAATAAAAAAAAGCCCGTTCATCGGGCTTTTTTTACACGCTTAGTTCCGCAGGCGCGGAGCCTGTAACTGTTTGCGGATAGTCTGAGCAAGTTCATCCATAGTGGGTTGCTCCGGATGCTCTTCCCGCAGCTCGCTACTCAGCTGCGCTTCGGCAAGGTAGGTGTGGACGGGTTGCCCGTCATCACCTTCCATCACCACATGGTACCAGGGCGCGGCGCGAAGCTCTGCGTTCACCGCCAGCTCGTCTGCTGACGGTTCATCAAGGGAATACTCCGGGTCGATATCCACGACCACACCCAAATACCCGAGCAAAGTGTGGCGGACCTGCTGGCCGATACCGAATTTGCTGGCAATCATAGTCACCTCCCGGGAAATACGACTTACACGTTATGTGCGGGCAATATTTCTCTTTTCAAGTTACATGACGCGACAGGCAAACCCTTTCAGATACAGTCCTTCCGGGTAGGTAGCAATCACGGGATGATCGGCTGCCTGACGGAACTGCTCTATAAATTGTACATCACGGCCAGCATCTATTGCGGCGTCGGCGATGATTTTCTGAAATAAATCTGTGGTCATCAGGCCGGAGCAGGAGAACGTGAGCAGAACCCCGCCCGGGTTCAGCAGCTGGATGGCCAGCATGTTGATATCTTTATACCCGCGGCAGGCGCCCATCAGCTGGCTTTTGTTTTCCACAAACTTTGGCGGATCCATCACGATGACGTCGAACTTCTCGCCCTGATCGCGATATTTACGCAGCAGCTTGAACACGTCATCGCGTACAAATTCCGCTTTGCTCAGATCCAGCTTGTTGAGCTCGACGTTCTGTTTTGCCACGTCCAGCGCTTCCTGCGAGGTGTCCACGCTGACAACCTGGGCACAGCCGCCCATCAGAGCTGAAACGGCAAAACCGCCGGTATAGGAGAAGCAGTTCAGCACGCGTTTGTCGGCAACGTACTGACGCGTAGCCAGACGACTGTCGCGCTGGTCGAGGTAATAACCCGTTTTGTGCCCGCCCTGAATATCCACTAGCAGCTTCATGCCGTGCTCTTCAATCGGCAGCAGGGCAGGCGGCAGTTCGCCGGTCACTGGGCCTTGCGTCAGCTCCATGCCCTCTTTTTTGCGCACCGCCACATCGCTGCGGTCGTAAATGGCACACTGCGGGAACAGGGTTTGCAGGGCGCTAATCAGCGCGGCACGCTGGTATTCCGCCCCGGCGCTCAGAAGTTGCAGCACCAGGAAGTTGCCGAAGCGATCGATGGTTACACCTGGCAGCCCGTCGGACTCACCGGCAATCAGGCGGTAGCTGTCCAGCCCGTCGCGTTTTGCCAGCCATTCGCGCCACTGCTGCGCCTGCTGCAGGCGGCGGACGAAGAAGTCGATATCGATGGTTTCATCTTTATCGAAGGTCCAGACGCGGGCACGGATCTGGGACGCTGGCGAGTAAGCGCCTCGCGCTAACCATTTCCCCTGATGGTCAACGATATCAATGGTTTCACCGAGGCTGGCTTTGCCTTCCATACGGGCAACCGCGCCGGAAAAGACCCAGGGATGACGGCGCAGTAATGATTTCTCGCGCCCTTTGGCTAACACTAAACGTACACTCATAATTTGCTGTTCTGTCGATTTCAGGAAATGGCGCGTAGATTACCACATTCAGCAAGGCGCAATCATCTGCGGATGCCGTTGAGCGTTTCGGCACAAAATCAAATCGCTTAGGCACATTACGATACTGCAGCTGGCTTTAGAGTGGGGCTTCCGGTACAGCAAAGGGAGCACCCATGAAAAAGCGCAGTGTAATAGCCATAGCCGCTCTGGCGGCAATGAGTTCTCAGGTTTTAGCGGCAACGCCTTTCGGTATCACCAGCCGGGATATTTCCGGCGAACGGCGGTTAGCGACACAGCAGGTGTTTGAGGGGTTCGGCTGCCACGGTGGAAATACTTCACCACAGCTGGCATGGAAGAATCCCCCCGCCGGTACGAAAAGTTTTGCCGTTACGGTATATGACCCGGATGCACCTACCGGCAGCGGCTGGTGGCACTGGACAGTAGCCAATATTCCGGCGAAGACAATGACGCTGCCTGCTGATGCCGGTAATCCGAACGGCGAGAAATTACCTGCCGGCACTGTGCAGGGGCGTAATGATTTCGGCTATTCTGGATTCGGCGGCGCATGTCCACCCGAAGGGGACAAGCCTCATCGCTATCAGATTACCGTCTGGGCGCTGGACGTGGATAAACTGCCCGTCGACAACAATGCCAGCGGCGCGCTGGTCGGTTTTATGCTCAATAGTCACGCTCTGGCAAAGGCTCAGTTAACAGCAACCTATAGCAGATAAGGATGGCAGGGTGCAGGAGTTTCATTTTCGACATAAACATCTTACAGCGGGTGAAGTGACTGCCAGCAAAATGCATCGCCTGCACCAGGTTAAACTTTTTTTTCCGGCTATTTGTCATATCACTCACGGCAGTAAGGTGGTTGTTCAGGATGATAACCGCCTGGAGGCGACACGGGATGAACTCATTATTATCCCTGCCAATACGTCGATGGAAATTATCAATCAGCCTGTAAACGGGCTGTTTCACTCGGATTTGCTAATGTTATCGCCGGAAATTGTTGCCGAGTTTAAAGCGCATTACCTGAAATCCTGGCCGCGCACGACGCTGCATTCGCTCTGTGCTCCGCTGAGCGAGGGGCTGGCATTTATGTGGGACAACCTGCTGCACGCCGTGCGTCAGGAGTTACCGGAAGCGCTACAAAAGCATCAGGCCTTCGGTCTGTTGCTGGCCTTGCTGCATGATGGCGTGGCGGGTCCGCTGCTTGTTGAGCGAAACAGTAACCTGACCGAGCAGGTGCGGCAGTTCATTATGCTGTCGCCCGCCAGAGACTGGACCGCGCAGGACGTTGCCAGCCGTCTCGCATTAAGCGTGCCGACGCTGCGCAGGCGGTTGCGTGAAGAGTCGCAGAGTTTTCGCCAGATTGTGGAGGAGGTGAGGATGGCCGTGGCTTTGTCACAGCTACAGTCAACACGATTACCGATCGGCGAAATCGCATTACAATGTGGATATCTTTCCAGCTCTCGTTTCACTGCCCGTTTCCGGCAACACTATGGCTGCTTACCGAAAACGCTACGTTAAGGAGAAGAAGAATGTCTAAAGTCTGCACTATTGCCTGGGTTCACGGCGTTGTTCAGGGCGTCGGGTTCCGCTACAGCACCCAGCGCGAAGCGGTTGAGCTTGGGCTAACGGGATACGCGCGCAACATGGACGACGGAAGCGTCGAAGTGGTCGCCTGCGGCGAAGCGGAGCAGGTCGACAAGCTGGTGGCGTGGCTGAAAGCGGGTGGGCCGCGCAGCGCGCGGGTTGATAAGGTCTTAACTGAACCCCATCAACCGGGGCGCGAATACGTAAACTTCGGTATTCGGTATTAAATGCACTTCACCGGCTTAGGCAGGCCTGCAATTTTGGTGGCCTGTTTTGCCGGGCCTTTCGGGAACAGACGATACAGATAGCGGCTGTTGCCTTTCTCTTCACCGAACTTATTGGCCATCGCCTTGACCAGCATGCGGATGGCCGGAGAGGTGTTGAATTCAAGATAGAACTCGCGAACAAAACGCACCACTTCCCAGTGTTCTGGAGAGAGGGTTATCCCTTCGTTTTCCGCAATTTTCTCCGCCAGCGGTTCGCTCCAGATCGTCGTATCTTTCAGATAGCCTTCGCTATCGGTCTCAATTTCCTGGCCTGCAAAAATGAACATAATTTTCTGTCGTGTGTGAAAAAACCGGCGACAGTGTAGCAAAAAAGAGGCCGCAGGATAAACCGTGCCCTACAGGAGGAGCTGCAGCAGATTATTGGCATTAAGCTTTTTCAGCGCGTTGCATTTATGGGTCGAAACCTGTTTCTCAGACATACGCGTCATGATGGCAATGTGGCGTACCGGCAACCCGGTAAGCATCAGATCGAGCACGTTGAATTCAAGGCCGGTAAGACAGCAGTCAAGACTTCGAACGCGACGGGGCTCTTTTGCCAGCAAATACGCCGCATCTGCAACGGCGATTCTGTCGTCGATGATATAAAGCGTTAGCGTACCGAAACGCTTGCGTAAATGCGTCGCCAGCGCCCACCCTTTTTCATTGCAGACCAGATAAAGGCTGCCTTGCCAGCGGGCGGCTTCCAGTCTGAGTAAAATGTTAATCAGTGCCTGATGCGTACCCGCAACGGAAAAACGACAGCGTACGACAACCACGCGGCGGGAAAGCAGAGTTGGCTGCCATTGTACGGTATCGCTTATGACCTCTGGCTGGACGCCCCGACGCAGCAGCGCATAGCGCAACCCTTCGGCGTAAAATCGATTGTTGTCGAGAATGGCGTAACTCATGGTGACCTCGTTATAACGTGCTGGGCGTATAGATAACGCGCAGCGTGCCGGTGTAGTCGCCCGCGTTTTTGCTGCTGGCAGCAAACGCGGGGGTTTTCAGGATAATCGGTGCAGGAATGCACAGTACGCTCTCGCGTCCGCCGGGCAGCACGACCTGACGCAGATACTGCGGATCGTTTGTGCCTTGCCAGACAAGGGTTTTACCGTTCGAGACGGTTTCGGTTGCGCCTGTTATTGGATTGGTGACGGAGACCCTATAATCGAGACGATCCCGCGCATCGGTCTGGCTACCGCCACGTCGCCTGATAGAAAACGCGCCATCTGCACGGCCCGCTGACGTAAGTCCGTCGTCCTCAAACCGAAGGTAGGCGCGGGTGCTGGTACTGTTATTGCCGTCGTACAGGCACATATCCAGCGAGTTCTCACCCTGGATCTCACTGCCTCCCGGTCGCCCCGGGAAGTTGGTCAGGTTGAGGTTAACGATGGGCGTTGAGTGCGGAAAGGCTGGCAGATATATCTGCTGGTTTCCCGGGTCGACCACCTCAATGCGAATATTTGCCTGCCATTTGGCGATGGTGAGATAGCCAGGACAACCGACATTTACGTCATTGAAGTTGCCGCCGCAGTCGGCGCTTCCCCACTGACGCAGGTTCTGCTTCAGCGTGGCGGTCCAGATCCCCGGCAGGGCGAGCTTATCCAGTTCGCTTTTCACGATATAGAAATCGAAATAAGGCTCTCTGTTCCAGTCAGCGATGGTGGCCGTTCCCCCTGTCACGAAGCTGGCAAAGGTAAACACTTTGTTGTTGATAAACATGTAGTGATCGCCATACACCTTGATATCCGCCGTCTTGCCGGTGAGGGTATGCGTGAAACGTAAATTGATGGCATAGGGCGCGGCCGGGTTTGCCGAGAACCAGACCGGTGAGTTCATGCAGGCGCCGTTCGTGGTATCGGTACGGGACTGACAGGTCAGAGTATTGCGTCCCCACTTTTGCGGATCTGCGGCGTCAAAGCCGCCCGATTCATGAAACCAGATGTCAAAACGCGCGGGCGGCGCGGTGCGATCGAAGCTGATCCCTACGCTGGTGTTTCGTCCCGCGGGAGAGCCTGCCAGCGTCTGGCTGGCCCACAGGCTTAAGAACAGTAAAATAAAGAGGCACTTAATCACATCATTTCCCTTTAGTGAGGCTATCGGTGTTCATGGCAGTCGGGCCAGCAGGAACCGACCGTCCGGCCAGCATCAGCTGTGCCTGCTGCTGGACGGCATCCGGCAGGGCGGAGAAGGTTAACTCCTTACAGGGGATCGACCCGACATAACGCACCACGTCGCGCATACTCTTCACGTTCAGCGCACACTGATAAAACTGCTGCTGACGCACCAGGTAGAGGTTATGCAGCAGGGCGTCGCTTTGGGCGCTAAACCCGCCGTTGCCAAGGTCGCTCCAGCCGTTCACGTTCAGCGGCACGCCGCCGATAAACGGCGAATGACGCTCGTCGGTTAACTGGCCGAGCCAGGTGTAGCTTGCGGTGGTTTGCACGTCCCGGCGCAGCAGTTTGCCAGGCACCATAAACAGCGTTCTGCTGCCCGATCCTTGCGTGATTTCACTGCTGGCTCCTCGTGAGACATCCAGCGATTCGTTAACCGTCAACGTTGTCTGCTGATAGCCCGGCACCGCGAAGAGGGCGCGGCTATTGCCCGGAATATCTGCGCTGCCGCCGTTATCCAGCGACACGGCCACGCGCGGATCCTGAGCATCTTCCGGCGTGGTCACGTTCACCGCGACGGCGGAAGCAGGGCGACCGTCGCTCCAGCGGCCCAGCCACAGGCCAGAACGCGACAGCGCAAGGGTCGAGCTGTAGTTGCCGCTGCTGCTCAGCGTATGGCGCCGATCCTGACGATCCCAGGCGTCGCTGACGGTAAGACTGCCGTTGCCATATCGCCCCCCCTGGCGCGTATAGGCTGAGGTATTCAGCGAGTCGCTGTTAATGCCCGACGCGCTAAGGCCGTACTCATTTTCGCCGCGGGCATCGGCATACCAGTTATGCGCCACGCTGTAGCTCAGCTGGTTTTTTTCACGTTGCGGGTGCTGCCATGTCGCGCCCAGAGAGGTGTAGCTTGATGCATCGCCCTGACGGTTATGCGTCATGGACAGGCTCACGCTCAGGTAGCCGCCTTTATCCCTGCCTTCGCGTGAGTCATCGTTACGCATGAACAGGTTAATGCTGCTGTTAATGTTCAGACCATGGGTGCTGAAGGCCTTGCTCAGGCCACCCTGCCAGGCCCGCGTACGCGAGCGGGTCATATAGACTGATTCCCACGGCAAACCCGCATCGTGGCGATCGTCGCTGTCCGGGAGCTCCCGACGTGAAACGTACCGTCCTTCGTTGCGGTTATCCGAATACCCCAGGCTCGCATACCAGGCGCCGACCGGGACGGAGAACATCACCGAGAGGGTGCGATAACAGCCGTTCACGGCATCAAACCCTGTACTTCGGGTGTTGCAGTTTTCCGCTGATAGCGCGTTGCGATAGAGGCTAAGTGAAAAACCGTCGTTGTAGCTGATTTGCTGGATATTGCCTCGCTGGCCTTCGCTGCCGTAAAGGTAGCTAAACCGGGTACTCAGCACGCCATCGATCGGGCCCGCGTTGAAGCCCCGGCTCCAGTCGACCGCATTTTCCAGGAAACGCTGGTTTTTCTTGAACGTTGCGCCGCTGGTCAGCGCCAGCGACGGGGTCAGGGGCAGGCGTACGCCCGCCTGCGCAACCGCACGGCGTTCTTCGTTTTGTTCGCTGTTGTCGGTTTCGCCCGCCTGCAGGAACCACTCGACGCGGTCGAATGGCGTAATGCCGGTTCGGGTAAACGGCACCTGCTCGGTGCGCGTCAGCCGGTTATTTTCATAGATGGAGAGCGTCACGGTGTAGCTCCCGTCCGGGAACGATCGCGTGTCCAGGGTTTGCGCCCCGGCATTCAGATAAAAGCTCGCCAGAAGCTGATTGCCCCGGCGGGCGTCGATACGCGCGTCATGGGAAAGTAGCACGGTAACAGGGGTTCCCTTCGACTGCTGAACCGGATTTATCCACGCCCTTGTCGATCCCGTGCGCAGGCCGCGAATTTTGCCCAGCGGCAGCTGGCTGAGGTTAATATTTCCGCCAGCATTACTGAACAGATCGCGGGTATCCATCTCGCCTAGCTGGACATAGTACTGACGCAAGATATCCTGGCGGAACCAGGCGTTGTTGACGGTTATCTCCTGCTGCTGCTGACGCCGTGAACGCTGTCCCAGCCAGGTCCAGTCGAGATTAACATAGCCGTCCTGCGTGAGCGCCAGCGCGCCGTTGCCCTGCACGGTAGCCGACTGATAATCCCTGTCGGCAACGAAGTTAATGTTCTGCTGATGGATCAGCGCATTTTCAGTGTCCTGCGTGGGCTGATACCACTGATTTTCCGCGATGGCTTTAGGCAGAAATTTCTTGTCCAAAAACAGGCTAATGCGGGCGTTATTCTCGTCATAGATAATGGCCGCGCGGTCGGTATCAATGTAATCGCAGCCTGCTGCGGAGCCGTTGCTGCTGCAGGCCAGGTTGCCGTTACGGGCAAGCGGAACGGCCAGCGCGGCAGACACGGTGGCAACGAGTGCAGGGGCGTCATTGAACCGTCGTTTGATGGCCGCAACCACGGTTTCAGGTGCGACAAAGCTCACCGTTTCAAGGGTGATATCCGTTTCAAAAAGTCCAAGCGACTCGCCGTAGAGGTTGACCTCTGTCCACAGGCGCTGCGTTTTCGCCAGATCTTCAAAACCTGCCGGGACGGCCATCCCGGCGCAGGCGAGTTGGATGGAAGCGGGTAACAAAGCAACAAAGAGGAGGGTATTTCTGTGAAACGCCATGAACGAGCCTCGACATCATCCTGACGTCAGAGGGTGGGCACCCTCTGACGTTCTTCCTTAGGTGCTGTGGTGTTACGCACCGCCTTCCGTGGTAGTCGCCTGCGTCAGCATCAGGCTGACAACGCCGCTGTACTGACCGGTTTTCAGAATGCCTTTGGTGGTCTGGGAAATGGTCAGCGGAAGTACCGCTGAACCGTTTTCGATGCTTCCCGGGAACAGTTCGGTACCGGTGTATTCAACATCTGCGGTAGAGAGGGTTTTATCGCCCAGCTTCACCGTCATTGGGATGGTCTCAGCGCCGTCGGCATTCGCCAGCTTCGCGGCGCTCACCAGACGGACTTTCACGTTGCTGGTGGCGGAGTTAGACCACACCTTGGTATTCAGACGATAGCTTTCCAGACCGCGGCCAGGCAGGTACTGCATATCGATGCTTGCCGGCAGCGGCGTGTTATCGGCCTGGGTCATATCCAGCTGTGAATCAACGCTGGCGTTGACGGTAATATCTTTTTGAATCGCCAGCGCGCTAACGGACGTGGTCATCGCGGCAACAATCATTAGAGGTTTAAAGTACTTACGCATTGATATCTCCATATTTACAAATGAGCACCCTGGCTCTTTAAACAAACCCTTTGGGGTCTTTACGGTGACGTCGTGTTATTGCACGACGGGTAAATCAGCTTCTTCAGCGGTTTTATTCACCCAGTTGAAGTAGCGGAATTTATATTTCTGGCCTTGTGTCTTTGTGAGCGTTTTTAATTTCCGTTCGGTGTCCGGATAAATCGTCGCGTCTTCTTTAACCCATTTACACGACGAATCTGCGTTACAAATACCGATCTCTCTCAGCGGCACGCGCAACGTGCCGTTGTTTTTTAACGTGCCCCTGCGAGGGTCTATCGTCAGTGAAACCACACTTTTTTCCGGTGCGAGATGGATCAGGGCGCCCCAGATCACATTGACACCCAGTCTTGCCGTCGCCGCAGGGCTTTCTGCCTTGCCCGGAATAATGCTGTCAGGCTGCTTTACTCCTTCAAAATAGACGCGCCAGGTCGTCTCTTTTTCCGGGGGCGTAAGCGATACCAGACGAACCACTCGCATTGCGCCTGCCGCAAGGGCGAATTTTTCCGGTGTGACAACAACACCGCCTTCTTTCCACGAGGCCACATCAATCTCTTTTTCCTGGGCCGTGCCGGGATTAAGAATTTTCTTTTGCCTCACCCGAATGAACTGAATATCATCCGTTTTTGAGGCCACCTTAATTTGCGCCGCACCGGACTTATCCACGTTAAGTTCCATGGGATACACGCTCATATTGGCGAGTGCCATTTCTGAGAAAAATGGCAGTGACAGCGCAGCGATATAAAAGGCAGTTGTCTTATTCACATTTTTTTTCTGTTTCACTTTCGGTCCGCCTGCGTTGAGTTCATTCCCGGAGCATTCACAACGGGACACCCTCTGCTAACGTATCGCTTCAGGGCAGGGAAACTTTAACCAGAACAGCGGTTTGTGAAAATTTGTATTAATTAACTCGTTACATACAGTTTTTTATCCTGCTTTTCTGGCTTTAAGGTTGTATAGTTAAGCGAAAATACCGCGACCAGGGATGGAGAGAAAATTCCTTCTGATGAAAAAATAAGCAGATCGGGAGGCGATTTTCATGTCGATGTACCAGGGATTAAAAAGCATGCGGTAACAGCCGAGAATAAAAGATGTTTTTTATATGCAATAATTCGTTGTTATTTGATCCTGAAGCACATGCAATAAGTCTTGTTGGACAACCGGAATCTGTATTAACGCTTTCGGCACCCGCCGTTCGCCTCTTACAGGAATTTATTAAACACAAAGGGCACGACCTGAGTCGGGAGGAATTGATTACCCGCGTGTGGGAGGAGTTTGGCTTTACGCCATCGGGAAATAATCTCAATAAAGCGGTGAGCGAATTACGGAAAAGCTTCCAGGCGCTGGGAGAGAGGTATGAATTTATCGTAACCGTGCCCCGTTATGGGTTTCGCTTTGAGGCCGATGTGATTTTTCAGCCTGGAGAGAATATTCAAACCGCCGAGCCGCAGCCTCCGTCTGCACCGCAACAGGAAAAGCGGCGACCCGCTTCCCTGAAAAGGTGGGGGATTCCTGCCGTATTGATTGTCGCTGTATTGGGAGCGAGCTTCTGCTTTAGCCGACAGCAGGGGATATTCGTCCCGGCGAAACTCATGCCGGTTAAGGAGAAAATCGCGCGTTGCAGCATCTGGATTATCAACGATCACGGAAGACCGCTGGTGTTATCGAAATTAGCGGAGCGGCTGACGGCCAATAACGTGGCGTGCGAACGTGAGGAATACGACATTTATTATTTCAGCGCCCGTTTTTCTATTGCCACTGCAGATGAGGTGTTCATTGGCGCTTGCCCGGTCAGTAAATCCAGCCTGTGCAAAACCATCCGTTATAAAAGTGGGGCACAAAAATGAAAATAAAACTTCTTTTTGGGCTGGGTGGCGCATTGGTCGGCAGTGCCCTGGCGCTATTTTACTATTCCGGCTGTGTGTTTAAAAAGGATGTGCTGGCCTGCAGCACTGAATTTAACTTCACGCGCAATGAGGGAAAAGCCAGCGAAGTAAAGGTCAATACCGTTGCTCAGTTCTATTTTCACCGGGATGGTACAGGGGTAACTACCTATAAAGGCGCGGCAAGGGCTGACGGGCAAAATATGATCGTTGACAGGGACGTGGACTTTACCTGGCAGCAGCGGGACGACGATAAGGTCATTGTATTGAGCTACACCGAAACCTGGCGTCGGCACAATGACAATACGCCTGACGCACAGTGGGGGAGCTTTGCCAGTCCTACCGCACGTTATTACCTCACGATCTCTGAACTCTCGCCATCCGTGTGGCTGATTCAGGACCGGCGTTACCCCACCTATATTTGCCGGGGTGAGTAGGGCATAAAAAAAGGAGAATGCCAGAGGCATTCTCCTTTTTAATATCCGTTGTGCTTAATCGCGGCTGGCGAAGCCCAGGATGCTCAACAGGCTGACGAAGATGTTGTACAGCGACACGTAAAGGCTGACGGTGGCGCGGATATAGTTCGTCTCACCGCCGCGAATGATGTTGCTGGTTTCAAACAGGATCGCGCCGGAAGAAATCAGAATAAACACGGCGCTGATCGCCAGGTGCAGGGCAGGCAGCTGCAGGAAGATGTTAGCCACCATGCCCACCAGCACCACAACAACACCCGCCATCAGCATACCGCCGAGGAAGGACATGTCCTTACGGGTGGTCAGCACGTAGGCCGAGCAGCAGAAGAATACCAGCGCGGTACCGCCCAGCGCCATGCCGATAAGGTCGCCCATACCGGCAGACAGATACGCGTTCAGCATCGGTCCCAGGATGTAGCCCAGGAAGCCGGTGAAGGCAAAGGCCGACAGAATACCGACCGGTTTGTCAGCGGTTTTGTAGGTCAGGAACATCAGACCATACATACCCACCAGCGTCAGGATCAGCCCCGGAGACGGCAGCATCAGCACGGTGCTGGCTGTGGCGGTGATCGCTGAGAATGCCAGCGTCAGGCTGAGCATGAAATAGGTATTGCGCAGCACCTTGTGGGTGCTGAGTAGCGATGTGCGGTCGCGTGAGGAAGTAATTATACGATCCATGAGTCACTCTCTTATGACAGATGTAATTAACGGAAAGAATAGGAAACGGGGCGCCAGTCTCAAAGTGGTTTTACCCATCTTTACTCAGCAGGTTAGCGCTGGAGCTGGTTGTTTCTTCTGCATAAATACATTTCACCAGTATGAACAGCGGTTTGACGCGATTAATCAGATCAACCTCTTATAGGTTACTGAAAATTATTGCGTTATTACCATAAGGCCGCTAAGAGTTATTTCCGGATCGTCACAGAAACAGACAATAAGGCGAAGGAAATGAAACCACAAACACGCACGCGCTTTACGCTCTCTTTACTTACCGCCGGGATCCTGTGCGCCAGCACGGCTACCTGGGCGGCTAACGTGCCGGCAGGAACGCAGCTGGCCGATAAGCAGGAACTGGTCAGGAACAACGGTAATGAGCCCGCTTCGCTCGACCCGCATAAAGTCGAAAGCGACGTCGAATTCAATATTATCAGTGATTTATTCGACGGGTTGGTCAGCGTTTCCCCGTCGGGTGAAGTTCAGCCCCGACTGGCGGAAAAATGGGAGAACAAGGACAACACCGTCTGGACGTTCCATCTGCGCCCGGGCATCACCTGGAGCGACGGCACTGCCATCACCGCGGAAGATGTGGTCTGGAGCTGGCAGCGTCTGGTTGATCCTAAAACCGCTTCACCGTATGCCAGCTATCCGGGCAACATGCACATCGTAAATGGTGCGGATATCGCTCAGGGGAAAAAAGCCCCCGATACGCTGGGCGTGAAAGCCATTAACGACACCACGCTGGAAGTGACATTGACTCAGCCTAATGCGGCATTCCTGGCAATGCTGGCGCACCCGTCACTGGTGCCTGTGGATAAAGTGCTGATTGGCCGCTTTGGCGACAAGTGGACCAAGCCTGAACATATCGTCACCAGTGGGGCGTATAAGCTTTCACAGTGGGTGGTCAACGAACGCATTGTGGCGGAGCGCAACCCGCGCTACTGGGATAATGCTCATACCGTGATCAACAAGGTGACGTATCTGCCTATCACCTCCGAAGCCGCGGATGTGAACCGCTATAAAGCGGGTGAAATTGATATCGTGTACACGGTGCCGATCAACCAGTTTGCCCAGCTTAAGAAGACTCTGGGCAGCCAGCTGGATGTCTCTCCGCAGCTGGCGACCTATTACTACGAATTCAATACCACCCGACCGCCGTTCAACGACGCCCGGGTGCGCAAGGCGCTGAACATGGCGCTCGATAAAGACATCATTGCCGGGAAAGTGTTAGGGCAGGGGCAGCGCCCGGCGTGGCTCATCAGCCAGCCGGATATCGGCGGCGTTAAGCTTCAGAACCCGGACTACGCCAGCTGGCCGCAGGACAAGCGCATCGCTGAGGCGAAAAAACTGCTCAACGAGGCCGGGTACAACGAAAGCCACCCTCTGAGCTTCAACCTGCTCTATAACACCTCTGAATCGCACCAGCGTATCGCGATTGCGGCCAGTTCCATGTGGAAAAAGAACCTCGGCGTGGAGGCGAAGCTGCAAAATCAGGAGTGGAAAACCATGCTGGATACCATGCACACCCACAACTTTGACGCGGTGCGGTACGCGTGGATTGCCGATTACGACGATGCGGCGACCTTCCTGAACACCTTCCGCACCGGCGACAGCGAAAACACCAGCCAGTACAGCAATCCGGAATACGACCAGGCGCTGGTGAATGCCGCAAAAGCCAAAACAACGGAAGAGCGGGGTAAGTTCTACCAGCAGGCGGAAGATCTTCTGGGTCGTGATGTGCCGGCCATTCCGGTTTATCACTACGTTCGCACGCACCTGGTGAAACCGTGGGTGGGTGGGTTTACGCCGGATAAGCTGGGGTACTATGACACCAAAGATATGTACATCAAAAAACACTAAGCCTGAGCGCGGGAGACTGTGCTGATAAAATCGTCGATGTGTCGTCAGTTCAACCGATTAAACACGTTTTGACTATTTTTACAGCGAACGAGTGCAGCCACTCTTTACAGCACGCGGTGAGGTGTTTATAGTTCGCCTCACTTAGGAAGTGTGGCCGAGCGGTTGAAGGCACCGGTCTTGAAAACCGGCGACCCGAAAGGGTTCCAGAGTTCGAATCTCTGCGCTTCCGCCAGATATAAACCCCAGGTTACTTGTGAACCTGGGGTTTTTGTTTTGGATTCACCGATCCGCCTCACACTTTCAAGACCCCGTTATTTCCCCGCAAAAATCAGGCGCTATTATTCACCCCGTAAATACCTTTTCATCTCTCATCGAGGCTTTGATGCTGGAGAATGTTTTCATCAGATAATCAGTTTCCCGACCTTTTCAGGACGGACTGGTTATCGCTGCGCTTAAACCTTACGCACGCACCTGCGGGTGTGGGCTCGTTTTTACGCATGATGATTACACAGGTTTTCCAGTATGAATTTATCCCGTCAGGAACAACGTACCTTACACGTTCTCGCCAAAGGTGGGCGTATTGTGCACGTCCGCGACAGTTCCGGCCGCGTCACGTCCGTTGAGCGCTACACCCGTGAAGGGCTGGTGCTGAGCGACTGCACGCTGAACGTCTTCAAAAAACTCCGCTCCAAAAAGCTGATCCGATCCGTGAACGGGCAGCCTTACCGCATCAACACCACCGGGCTGAACAACGTTCGCGCCCAGCTGGATAATCGCTAAGCGGAATAGACAACGCCACCCTCGGGTGGCGTTCATGCATTAAACTGAATATTGTGGCGGAATGTAGGCCGGGTAAGCGCAGCGCCACCCGGCAAGAAACGCAGCGTTATGAGCGAATGAAAGCCAGAATGTCCGCGTTGATAGTATCCGCATGGGTGGTATGCATCCCGTGCGGGAAGCCCGGATAAATTTTCAGCACGCTGTTCGCCAGCAGCTTGTCCTGCAGCAGGGCGGCATTCTTATACGGCACGACCTGATCGTCGTCGCCCTGCATCACCAGAACGGGAACCGTGATGGTTTTTAAATCTTCCGTCTGATCGGTTTCAGAAAATGCCTTAATCCCCTCATAGTGGGCCTTGGCGCTGCCGATCATGCCCTGACGCCACCAGTTCTGAATCGTACCCTGTGAAATCTCGGCTCCCTCACGGTTAAAACCATAGAAAGGACCGCTGGCGACGTCCAGGTAAAACTGGGCGCGGTTAGCCGCCAGCGCTTTGCGGAAGCCATCGAAAACCTCGATCGGCGTTCCGCCGGGGTTAGTCTCCGTTTTGACCATGAGAGGCGGAACAGAGCTGACGAGCACCGCTTTGGCAACGCGCCCCTGCGGTTGGCCGTACCGGGCAACATAGCGGGCGACCTGGCCGCCGCCTGTGGAGTGACCGACGTGCACGGCATTACGCAGATCCAGGCTTTCAACCACGGCTGACGCATCGGCCGCATAATGATCCATATCGTGCCCTTCACTCACCTGGTCCGAACGCCCGTGACCGCGGCGATCGATAGCGATAACGCGATAGCCTTCAGCAAGGAAGAAGAGCATCTGGTTATCCCAGTCATCGGCACTCAACGGCCAACCGTGGTGGAAGACAATGGGCTGGGCCTCTTTGGGGCCCCAGTCTTTGTAGTAAATGTTGACGCCGTCTTTCGTGGTTACGAATGCCATACTGCAGACTCCTCTGTTAAAGGCAAAACGATCGCAACCCGGGTGGAGAGCGAATCATTAATGCCTTAATTAAGTTGGCTTTTTTCTATTTCCCGTACCGACAGTACCCCTAAAGTGTAGGTGAAATAGTAAAAGCAGTGGGTTTCATTCCTGTGAAAGGCAGCGTTTTGCTTTCAGGCGGGAGGGGGGAACGAAAAAAGGCTCTGGGGAGATCCTCCAGAGCCTTCAGGGCAGCATTAACTGCAGGGGCGTTTAGCGGTTTTCTTCAATATAGCGGGCCAGGTCAGCCGGGGTTTTCAGCACCGTCGCTACGTCAGTTGGCGGGATCATACAGCCGTAAACGTCCTGCACTTCCAGCACCATATCGACCGCCAGGATGGAGTCGAGAATGTCGGATTCAATCAGTTCATCGTGAAAGCCCACCTTACGGGATAACACTTTTTCGAACAGGGCGAGAATTTCTTGTTCCATAATTTTTCCTGGAGTCATTAATTTGTGCGGGCGTAAGCGTCCAGCAGCTTGCGGTCAATTTTGCCGTTGGGATTCAGCGGCAAAGCGTCTTTTACGATAATTTGTGAAGGCACCATATAGTGCGGAACCACTTTAGACAGCGACGTTTTGATGGTATCCGGCGCCATATCGGTCACGCAGAACGCTGCAATGCGCAGCACGCTGCCGCAGGATTTCATCAGCGGCAGAACCACCGCTTCGTTGATGCCGGACATGGCCAGCAGGCGGTTTTCAATCTCGTTAATTTCAATACGGTAGCCATTCAGTTTGACCTGGCTATCGTTGCGGCCCTGGCAGTAGATAAGTCCCGCTTCATAGCCCAGATCGCCGGTCCGGTAGCCGCGAAATGCTTCATTTTCCCGACGGAGTAATTTTTCTGCGTTCTCCTGCGGTAGGCCCAGGTAGCCGCGCATGACGTTTTTACCCCAGATAATCAGCTCGCCTTCAGCGGAAATTTCCATTCTGCTCTCTGGCATCATGACCCCCACCGGCAGCACGGCGCTGTCGCTGTTCAGGATCTCATCCGTGATTTCAACCACGGTGGTCGCGATGGTCGCTTCCGTTGGACCATAGGAGTTAATGATTTTTGCCTGCGGGAAGCGGCGGCGAAGCTGTTTAACCAGCGCTTTATTCAACACTTCACCAATGAAGATAAAGACGTTGAGTTCAGGTAAATACTCGCTGTTAAACTGCGGGGAAAGCAGCTGCTGGTAAGCAAAAGAGGGGGTGGAAATCCAGGCGGAGACGGCATTGCTTTTCAGTCGTTCCAGCCAGTTCTCTTTTTGAATGTCTTCTTTGGCGTTCAGCACGATGTGTCCACCCATCGCCAGATTCGCCAGCAAAGGGATCAGGGAGAGGTCAAAACTGAACACCGCGTGGTTCATCAGCACTGGTTTTTCCGGCAGCGAAAAGTCCTGGCTGACCCATTTCATGAAGTGCCATACGCTTTCACGTCCAATCTGCACCCCTTTAGGCTTGCCGGTGCTGCCTGAGGTAAACATGATATAGGCCAAATCCTGCTCCTCCAGCACCTTGCCCGGTTCACCGGTGGCGATAAACTGCCGGGTCGCGACGTCGTAATAGTAAGGGGCGCTGGCCAGATGGCAGATCTCCCGCAGGCGCTCCTGCGGGTAAATGCAGTCCACCGGAATGTACGGAATGTTGTGCAGCAGGCAGCTATAAATCGCCACGGCGAACTCGGCCTGCTGGTGTCCGTACAAGACGACCGGCGTACCGGCAACAGGCTGGCAACGCTGATAGCGCTGCGCCCAGTCCGTCACGGCCGCGGAAAGCTGCAGCCAGCTTAAGGCTTCGTCGCTGCCGCTGATGGCCAGCTGCTGCGGGGAGGCGGGATCGCATAATGCCGCACGCAAGAAATCGTGCATTTCCTGAAGATCGGAGTGATTTTTCATAGAGGTGACATTCCACTAAAGATGTAAAGGGAGCCCGCGGCGCTTCCCAGCGTCAGAATGCGTCCCAAAAATGCAACGGCCGGATACTGCAAGCCCCGGTGCAATGCCGGGCTGCGTTTGGCTAACCACAGCAGCATGTTATGAGTGACGGAAATCGCGCCAAACAGCGCGCCGCTGATGACGTAATGGCGTTCCAGGCCATTCCATGCCCCCATGCAGAACAGGGTGCAAAAAATACCGATATTTTGCGCCAGCGTTTTGTTCTGACGGAAAAAGTTGAACTTCATCAGGTTCATATAAACGGGCATAAAGACCACATCGCGCAGCCATTCAGACAGGCTGATGTGGAAGCGGCGCCAGAAATCCTGCGGGTTCTTTGCCAGAAGCGGCATATTGAAGTTTGCCGGAATGTTGAGTCCAAACAGGCGGCCTGCGCCGATGGCCATATTGCTGTAGCCCGCAAAATCAAAGTACAGATAGGCGCTATAGGCAATCGACATCACCACGCCCACGGTCAGCGTAAACGGCTTATGGCTCCAGGGCTGCACGACAAGTGAGTCAACCAGCATCGCAAACAGGAACTTCTGGACAATGCCGGTAATGATTTGCTCCAGCGCCACTAAAAACTGTTCGCGAGTAAGGGCAAAGACGGGCTTGCTGACGTCGCTCATCCATGTCCGCCAGCGGTACATTGGGCCCGCCAGAATAATAAAGGGCATAAACAGATAGCAGAAATAGTGCAGGAAATTCTGCCCTTCTTTTTTACTGCGATAGAGCAGTACGTCTACCGCGCGGAACGTCATAAAAGAGAGGCCGATCATGCCGAGATGATGATTAACGTGCAGTTTCACCAAAAATAAAGGAAGCAGCGTTAACACAATCGCCTGCCAGGTTTTTAACCATCCTTTTTCTTTTAACGCGGCGACAAGGTAAAAACTAAAAAAGACGACCGCGGGAACACGGTAATCACCCTGAAAAATATAGCCCCAGCCTAATGCGGCCAGGACGGATAAGGCCGATAAATACGTCAGGCGATGGCGTAATACGCGATTGACCAGCGCAAACGCCAGCGCGGATGAAAACAAATAAACAAAAAACATTCCTGAGCTATACATCATTCGGCCTCAGAATTTTTGATATTCAAAATGCAGCTGCATACTCATGCTGTCATCGACAGAGGTCCACGCGACGACGGTAATCGCCAGCAGGAGATAAAGGAAAAAAAGACGGATCGCAATTTTCATCATTTAAAACTCTGTGCAATAAAGTGAATCATAGGAACCCAGGCCAGTTCGGAAGGGTGCAAACGATCCCAGTTCCAGCCATTCTGATAAGGCATGGCGTACATATCTAAATAGGGGATCTGGTTTTTTTCCAGAATGGTTTTAATTTGCTTATCAACCGGGCGGAAGGTATCGGTGTTGTAAAGCGCCCAGGGGTTAACCGGGTCGACGATAGCAATCACCTGCACGTGATGTTCTTTCAGCAGCTGGACGGTTTTACTGAAAGCGGTGATTTGCGCAGGCACGACCGGCGTGTCGTCCCACTGTTGCCGCGTACCGTCCTCTTCGTAAATCGTTTTGTCCATCCACAGGGTGGCCGCGCTCTGCTGGCGTTTTTTATTTAACTCGCGGGCATTCGCCAGCTCTTTATCCCAGTCAGGGATAATGTGGGTGGCTGGCTGCGGCGGCCAGGTCTGAACCGTCTGGGGCCTAATGTTGAGCAGCGACAGCCAGTCGTTTTTTATCATGGTACAGACGTTCGCAAACTGGAAGCTCAGCTCGTCCCAGATCAGATCGGGATGCCAGCCAAAGACGCGCATTTGGCCAAAGGTTAAATGGCTTATTTCTTTACTATCAATATGCTTTAAATAATTAACCAGCAGCGGGCGCGCCTGCGGATCCTTCATCAGTGGATTAAAAATAGAGCCGGGGAAATTATCGGCATAAATAGCCGGTGGCAGCCCTTTTGAGTAAAAGCTGTCAGGCGCCAGCAGCAAAACAACTTTACTGTTTGCGTTAAGGCTATTTTTAAAGCGTGAGAATAGTAAAAATTGCGTTTCATCATCGACAAACGCATCGCCATACGCCACGACGGGTTTGTGTAATTGCTTATTAAAGTAATTATATACAGCGTAATGTTCATCTTCTGAGGTGGCAACCTCAGACGCGCCAATGAAGAAAATAGCATTCCCTTCTAAGGCATGAGAAATAGTGGCAATTTTTTCCGCCTGTTCTTTAGGCGTACCCGCCATTGATTTAATCAGCGGCTGGAAGGTGAGCGGCGGATCGAAACTCGTCACCAGCGGGTGAACACAGAGAAACAAAATGGCCAGCGTCGCCATCAGGATATGTAAGCAAAGCGAATTTTTGATTTTCATCATCAACCAGTAACACTGCATGGCAGTAATTTCTAAATCTGTGGCTACTCAGATTTATAACAATTACACAACAAATGACCGTTTATTTTTGTGGCATTCTATACCAGAGCGTTTTAAAACGATGAGCGTTGCTATGTTACGGTATGTACAAGGTCGCGGAGAGTGATGTGAAATCAGCGTTTGGGTGACTTTTTGCGCAGTCAAACGCCTGTGGGGAAAAATAGAAAAATTCCTGCTTTACAAGGCGCTAATAGATGTTTATAGTGCGCCTCACTTTGGAAGCGTGGCCGAGCGGTTGAAGGCACCGGTCTTGAAAACCGGCGACCCGAAAGGGTTCTAGAGTTCGAATCTCTACGCTTCCGCCAAATTCGAAAACCCTGCGATAGCAATATCGCAGGGTTTTTTTCGTTTTACAGCCCAATCACCAGCTCCCCGGAATGGCTTCGCGAACAGCACAGCGCCACCTGCTGGTTCGTCGCGCTTTTTTCCGCCTCCGACTGCACGCTATCCCGGTGATCCACCACGCCGTCAATCACCGGCGTCAGGCACGCGCCGCAGATTCCCATTTCGCATGACAGCGGAATGTCCACCCCGTTTTCCTGTAATACCTGGGCGATGGTCTTATCCGCAGGCACCGGCCAGCGCTCACCGGTGGAGGCCAGTTTGACCGTGAAAATCTCCCCGGTTTCACCGCCTGCGGCGGGCGCAACGGGTTGAAACGCCTCGCTGTGAAGTTGGGCGTCATCCCATCCCTTTGCAGTGGCGACCTCACACACTTTTTCCATAAATCCTGCCGGTCCGCATATCCAGGCGTGAAGCCCCGCCTCGGGCGCGGGGAGATGCTCTGCCAGCGTTATGCGCGGGCTGGCGGTATGAATGAGGCACTCATCGAACCGGGAGAGTTCACGCGTAAACGCCGCGCTTTCGCGGTTTCTGACGTAATAGTGCAGCGTAAACGGCGTTCCGGTCGC
Organism: Enterobacter sp. 148H3; assembly: GCF_034107425.1. Classification (NCBI taxonomy): domain Bacteria; kingdom Pseudomonadati; phylum Pseudomonadota; class Gammaproteobacteria; order Enterobacterales; family Enterobacteriaceae; genus Enterobacter; species Enterobacter sp. 148H3. The sequence goes on from NZ_JAWNEI010000012.1 coordinate 85,950, forward strand.
CTTCAGCTGCAGGGCCATCGCGTACAGCGGCGTAATGCCAATGCCCGCCGCCAGCAGCAAAACCCGCTCAGCCTGCTGAAGCGGAAACAGGTTGCGCGGGGCCGATATCATCAGCTTCTGCCCGGGACGCAGCGTCTCGTGAACGTAGCGCGACCCGCCGCGCGAGGCGGTTTCACGCCCCACGCAAATAAGATAGCTCTCGTCCCCACATGCTCCGGTCAGTGAATACTGGCGCACCACGCCGCAGGGCAGGTGGACATCAACGTGCGCGCCGGCCTGCCACGCCGGCAGCGCTTCGCCGTTTTCAGCCACCAGCCTGACGGCGAGGCTTTTGTCGCCCTCACGCCACAGCCCGTCAACAATTACGCTCAGCATATCGGCCTCCGTCATACCAGGAAAAATTCGCCAAAACCCATCTTCTTCAGCCCCCGACGGTAGGCAATTGAGCTTTTATCTGCGGGAATATGGGCTTCCAGCGTCAGATCCAGCGGCAGGCTTTCCGGGCGCTGGGTTTCGACCATCAGGCGATCCTCTTCAAAAATGCGCAGGTTAAAGGCATGCACATCCTCCACCGGAATATGCAGGTCAAAGTTGCGGGCGATAGGGGCGAACATGCGGGTCACGCGCGACGACACGGGCGACGCGGCGTTCATGATCACCAGCCGCGATTCACCCGGAAAATGAATCGTCAGGGTAGCGGTAAACGGCAGGTGCATTTCAAAATGGCGCAGCCACTGGAACCCTTCTGGTGCCTGCACGTCCGAACTGGCGGGATAGTTGCTCACGGAGCTCCAGTAATCCGCCACGAAGCCGAACGGCGTCTCCTGCGGCTGATAGGCAGGTACAAGCTGATTATTGGGGTCGGCAAAGGTTTCGGTGTGGATCCACGCAAAATGCGCCACGTCCAGAAAACCCTCTACCTGACGTCCGGCAAAGCCGTTTACCTCAAACGCCGGGCAGTTAATCTGCTGAAATCCGTCGTCATCCCAGTGCGGCATGGCGGGCAGCGGCGCGGGGTTATCCGGATCAAAGGCCAGGCAGGTCCAGATCAGCCCGTACCGCTCTTCCACGGCGTAGTTAATCAGGTTCAGCTTCGCCGGAACGGGCTGGTCGGGGCTGGAGGGAATACGGTTGCAGCGCCCGTCCTCCCCAAAGCGTAAACCATGATAGGGGCAGATAATCCCGAGCTCATCGTGAAAGCCGAGCGTCAGCGGCACGCCGCGGTGCGGGCAAACGTCACGGGCGACCACAACCTGGTCGTTTATCCGGTAAATCACCAGCTGTTCATCCAGCAGCGTCGCTTTGACCGGCGCCGGACCGACGTCGCAGGCGCGCGCGACCGGATGCCAGCATTTGGCCAGACGCAGCCAGTCCTCTGGCTCAAACGTACAGTGGGCGGGTGGAGTCGGTTCTCTTTTCATCATTATCCCTCTTGCGTTCAGCCTAACGGGCCGCCCTGAATGGTCTCGCACAGACCGTTGATGATGCGCTCTCCGGTCTCTTCGCTAAGCTCCTGATACCAGGCCTGCGTCAGCGCCATGTCTTTCCCGTGGGTGACGTCGCAGCGCTTACGCGCCTTCAGCACCAGGTCGCGCACCCGGTCGCAGCGCAGCGCCTCGTACTGCCGCAGCGCCAGCGTAATATTATGGTTTTCACGCAGGCATTCCCCCAGCACTACGGCATCTTCCATCGCCGCGCAGCCGCCCTGGCCGATATCCGGCGTAGTGCTGTGCGCGGCATCGCCGAGCAGCGCGACGTTGCCGCGCACCAGGCTGTCGAACGGCTCGATATCGTGGATTTCGATGCGGTTGGTCGTTTCAGGATCCAGCGCCGCGATAAGCTTCTGCACCGGCGGCGCCCAGCCGCGGAAGTAGCCCGTGAGATCGGCGCGCAGGGTGGTGCGATCTTCCGCCAGGCCTGCGGGCAGCGGCACGTCAAAAAAGAAGTAGAAGCGTCCGCCGGAGACGGGCATCAGCGACACGCGTTTGCCTTCGCCAACGAACGTAGTCCACTGGTGCGCCGGGGCAATCTCTTCGTCAATCTTCACCAGCCCGTTCCAGTTTACGTACCCGGCGTATCGGCGCTCCGGCGTGTATCCCAGCACGTACGGGCGAACCGCCGAGTGGCTGCCGTCGGCGGCAATCAGAAAATCGCCGGTTGCCGTGGTGCCATCGGTGAAAGTGACGTTCACGCCCGCGTCGTCTTCATGGACGTGTTCCACGCGCTTGCCGAACTGCACCCTGTCGCGCCCCCAGAAGTCCAGCATTTCGCGCTGGAGTTCAGCGCGCGAGACGGGGCAGGGACGCCCGCCGGTACGCTCAACCAGCGGGGCAAGGCTAAAGCGGGTCAGAGTCTCGCCGCGCCGGTAATCCTTGTAGGCCATAAAACGCATCGGCCCGCCCCAGGTCTCGATGATGTCGCCCATGCCGAGGTGCTGCATGCATTTCACGCCGTTAGGCCAGATGGAGATGGCCGCCCCGACGGGCCTGATCTCCTTTACGGCTTCAAACACGGTACAGTCGATGCCCGCTTTCTTCAGCGCCACGGCAGCGCTCAGGCCACCAATGCCCGCGCCAATCACGATTGCTTTCATGCTTCTCTCCTTTTGCAGGGTGTAAAGACATTCAGCAATTTGCGTACCAGGCTGCAGCATGGCGAAAACGGCGTTGTAAGGGAGACGTTTGCACTGCTAAGGTGCGTAAACGCGGTGAGCGTGCCTTTTTATGAATCAAAAATTTCCAGTTGAGCTATACGGAATCGACTGTTTCACGCCCGCGTTCAGGGTGGCGTGGTTTGTGCAATAGCCTGGAGAAGGACAATAAAGGAGACACTATGATCGCACTGCACGACTTCAATCAGCTTCCTGAGAAAGATGCTCTTACGCTGCTTCTGCCCTGCGTGGCGATACCCGGCTGGGCCGACGCGCTGGCTCTGGGGCGGCCATACGCCAGCCGGGACGAATTACTCAGTACGGCAAACGCGCTGACGCAAAACTGGGACGAAGCGGAGCTGGCGCAGGCCCTGAGCGCCCATCCGCGCATCGGGGAAAAGCCCGCGGGTTCAGCGGCAGAGGCGGCGCTGTCGCGTCAGGAGCAGGGCGCTGTGAACGATCGCGATGCTGACCTTGCCCAGGCGCTGCGCGAGGGCAACGCCCGCTATGAGGCCCGCTTCGGACGCGTGTTTCTGATCCGCGCGAAGGGCCGCAGCGGCGAGGAGATATTGCGGGCCCTGCACGCGCGGCTGGAGAACAGCGACGCGCAGGAAGTCCGTGCCGCGCTGGAACAGCTGCGGGAAATTACGCTGCTTCGGCTGGAAGGAGTTATTAGCGAATGAGCACACTCAGCACCCATATTCTCGATATCTCAACGGGCAAGCCCGCGGAGGGCGTAACGGTTCATCTGCAACAGGACGGGAGCACGCTGGCCACGGGCGTGACCAACGCCCAAGGGCGCATTGCCGCGTTCGTTCCCTCTCTGCCCGCAGGTCGCTATCGGCTGGTGGCGGAGATCGGGGCATGGTTTAGCGAAACCGGTCGCGACACGCTCTATCCCAGTGCGCAAATTGATTTTGTGACGGGAGAAACGGCAGACGAGCATTTCCATCTGCCGTTTGTGATTGCCCCCGGCGGATGGTCAACCTACCGGGGCAGTTGACCACACCCGCTCGCCGTTGACCCAGGTCTCGCTGATGTTGCGCTCGTCTCCGAGGGTCATCAGCACAAAAAGCTGCTCGTAGATATCCTGACAGCGGCGATTGCGCAGGCGCTGCAGCGGCGTCACGTCGGGATCGATGACCACAAAATCAGCCTCTTTGCCGGGTGTGAAGTTGCCAATCTTATCGTCCAGCCGGAGGGCGTGCGCGCCGCCCAGCGTGGCGTGGTAAAACGCCTCGCTGGCGCGCAGGCGGTAGCTTTGAAGCTGGCCGACCTTGTAGGCTTCCCCCAGCGTGCGCAGCATGCTGAAGGTCGTGCCCGCCCCAACGTCGGTGCCGATGCCCATCCGCACCCTGTGCTGCCAGCAGGCGGGGAGGCGAAACAGCCCGCTGCCGAGAAACAGGTTAGAGGTAGGGCAAAACGCCACCGCCGAGCCGGTGTCATGCAGGCACTGCCACTCGCTGTGGTGCAGATGGATCGCGTGGGCAAACACGCTGCGCTCGCCGGTCAGGCCGTAGTGGTGATACACGTCGAGATAGCGCTCATGCTCCGGCCAGAGGTCGCTTACCCAGGCCACTTCGTTGGGGTTTTCGCTCAGGTGGGTCTGCAGCCAGGTGTCCGGGAACTCCTCTCTGAGCAGGCTGACCGCCGCAAGCAGCTCGGGGGATGACGTCGGGGCAAAGCGCGGCGTAATGGCATAGCCCAGCCGTCCCCGGTGGTGCCAGCGCTGGATTAGCGCCCGCGTCTGCCGGTAGCTCTGCTTCGCGTCTTCGCTCAGGTAGTCCGGCGCGTGTCTGTCCATCATCACTTTTCCGGCGATAAGGCGCATGTTGAGGCGCAGGGCCTCGGTAAACAGCGCTTCGACCGATTCCGGATGCAGCGTGCAAAACACCAGCGCGGTGGTGGTGCCGTTGCTAACCAGTTGCTGTATGAAAAATTCGGCGATCTCTTTCGCGTAGGCCTCATCGGCAAACTGGCTCTCCACCGGGAAGGTGTAGGTGGTCAACCACTCCAGCAGCTGTTCGCCAAAGGCGCCGATCATCTCCGTTTGCGGGTAATGGACGTGGGTGTCGACAAAACCGGGCAGCAGCAGCCTGCCGCGCAGGTCGGTATAGCCTTTGTGCGGGTCAAGATACTGCTCGCCCTCCTGCCACGGCATCTGCGCCAGAATTTTTCCGCTCTGTATAAACAGCAGCCCGTCCTCAAGGTAGCGCGCGTGTTGAGCAATGGCGTCTGCGCTGTCGCAGACCCGGGCAATATCAAAAAATGCACCGCGTATCGCAGTCTGGTATTCCATCATGGTTCCTGCCTTCGTGTTTGCGTAGCGGGGGTGAGAAGGCTCAGCAAGAACGGTGCCAGAATGAAAGGGCCGCAGATAAGCTGCGGCCGGAGGACGAGGGTTACTCTTTTTGCGTTGCCACGCGGGAGCTGAACGACGTCGCGCCCGCCGTCTCACGATCTTCCCGCGCCAGCCAGCGGTAGGTCACGCCGCCGAGGAAGACGCCGATAAACCAGCTGAAGTTCGCCACCTCATGCAGGGCCGGGATAAAGCTAATCACCAGGCCCACGGCAACGGATGGGATCAGCGCGCCAATAGCTTTCGGGTTAAAGCCGTTGCGGTACCAGTATTTACCCTTTGGCGTGTCGTCGAACAGATCGTCAACCGACACCTTGCCGCGCTTAATCAGGTAGAAGTCGGCAATCAGAATGCCGAACAGCGGGCCGATGAACGCCCCGAGCACGTCCAGGGTGTAGTGGATAAGCTCCGGCGAGTTGAACAGGTTCCACGGGGTGAGCAGGATCGAGCCGACGGCGGCAATCATGCCCCCTGTGCGGAAGCTGATTTTCTGCGGCGAGCAGTTAGAGAAATCAAACGCCGGGGAGACGAAGTTTGCCACGATGTTGATCCCGATGGTGGCGGTGATCATCGTCAGCAGGCCAATCGCCACGGCCAGATCGTTGCCCACGCGGCTGACGGTCTCAATCGGGTCAGTGATCATGCGGCCAAACAGCGACTGGGTGCCGGAGACAATCACTACGGTGACGATGGAGAACAGCAGGAAGTTAAACGGCAGGCCCCAGCGGTTGCCGCGGCGGATCTCGCCCATGCTTTTGCCGTAGCGGGAGAAGTCGCCAAAGTTGAGCAGCGGGCCGGAGAAGTAGGAGACCACCAGCGCGGTCGCGGTGATCATCTGCCAGGTCTGCTCGCCCGCGCTCAGGGATTTGCTGGCGAGGGTAAAGGAGATCCCGTCAAAACCGGTCTTGTATACAATCCAGCCTGCGAGGGCAAGCATCACCACGTAGACCGCTGGACCGGCGATATCAATAAAGCGCTTGATGGCGCTCATGCCGTGCCAGAAGACCATCGCCTGCAGGACCCACATAATAGCGAAGCAGATCCAGCCCAGATGAGACAGGCCCAGGAACGCGCCGGCGGTGAGCGAAGAGAGCGATGGCCAGAACTTCAGCGCCACCAGCATCAGGGCGTTGGCGGCAAGATAGGTCTGGATGCCGTACCACGCGAAGGCAATCAGCCCGCGGATCACCGCCGGAATATTGGCTCCGAAGACGCCGAACGCCTGACGGCTGATCACCGCATAGGGCACGCCCGCCATCTGGCTTGGTTTGGCCACCAGGTTGGCGCACAGCTGCACGATGCAAATCCCCACCAGCAGGCAGAGCAGCACCTGCCAGCTTGCCAGCCCGAGCGTAAAGAAGCTCGCGGCGACAACATAACCCCCCATGCTGTGAACGTCCGACATCCAGAACGAAAAGATGTTGTACCAGCTCCAGTTCTGGTCACGCGTCGGTGCCAGATCCTCATTGCAAAGACGTGGGCTGTAAACCGCACCGGAATCAGCGGCCGTACCTTGCTGTGCGTTTTGACTGTTTGGCATGAAACCTGCTCCTGTGAATGAAAACCCGTTAAGCGGGAGTGCAAACGGTGTTGCAGGATCCAGGCCAAAATAATAAATCTTGTATGCAATATTTTATTTTTATGTATACGATTCGATAACGAAGAGTAAAAGACGGAGTGGTGAATGAACAACATAAACGCCCTGCAGACCGCGCCAGACCTGCATGACAAAGACGAATCGATCTTTCAGGCGCTGATGACCGCGATTGTCGAACATCAGCTGCTGCCGGGGAGCAAATTGCCGGAAGAGGCGCTGGCCGAGGTGTTTGGCGTAAGCCGCACGGGCATCCGCAAGGTGCTTCAACGACTCGCCGCTGTGCAAATGGTCACCCTGACGCCCAAGCGTGGTGCACACGTCGCCAGCCCGACGGTGGAAGAGGCGCGACACATCTTTCGCACCCGCGCGCTGCTGGAGGTCGCTAACCTTCCGGACGTGCTGGCGCACTGCCAGCCGCCGCACCTTGCCGCGCTGGAGACCATTATTCGCCAGGAGCAGCAGGCGCACGAGGCCTATGACGGCCCGGCGGCGATTCGCCACTCCGCCAATTTCCACATTCAGCTGCAGGCCATCTCCGGCAACCAGGTGCTCACTGAGATGGTGACCAGCCTGAGCCAGCGTTCTTCGCTGGTGATTGCCACCTGGGGCGCGCCGTGGCGTCAGGGCTGCCGCTGCAACGATCACGAACAGCTTGTGGATCTGCTGCGCCAGAAGGCGCTTGAGCCATTAAGCGATGCCCTCATGCACCATTTTGAACATATCGTCGCCAGCCTCTGCTTCGAGCGGGCGGGCGAGTGCCTGCCTGATTTTGCCCGGCTGTTTGCCGGCCACAAGGAGTCGTAATGTCTGTCTGTATACAAGTGATCAACCCCAACACCAGCCTCGCCATGACGGAAATCATCGGCGCGGCGGCGCGCGCGGTGGCGGCGCCGGGGACGGAGATCCTCGCGGTCTGCCCGAGCGCGGGCGTGCCGTCCATAGAAGGCCACTTTGATGAGGCCATCGCCGCCGTCGGTGTGCTGGAACAGATCAAAAAAGGCAGGGAACAAGGCGTGTCGGGTCACGTGATTGCCTGCTTTGGCGATCCGGGCCTGCTGGCGGCGCGCGAGCTGGCCCAGGGGCCGGTTATCGGCATTGCCGAAGCCGCGATGCACATGGCGACGCTGGTGGCGACGCGTTTTTCGGTGGTTACCACGCTGCCGCGCACGCTGATTATTGCCCGTCATCTGTTGCACCAGTATGGCTTTCAGGACCATTGCGCGGCGCTGCACGCCATCGACCTTCCTGTGCTCGCGCTGGAGGATGGCAGCGGTCTGGCGCAGGAAAAAGTGCGCGCGCGCTGTATACAGGCGCTGAAAGAGGATGGCTGTGGCGCCATCGTGCTGGGCTGCGGCGGCATGGCAACGCTGGCGCAGGAGCTGACCCGCGAGCTGCGCGTGCCGGTGATCGACGGCGTCAGCGCGGCGGTGAAGATGGTGGAATCGCTGGTGGCGCTGGGGCTGTCGACCAGCAAGCACGGGGATCTGGCATTCCCGGAGAACAAACCGTTAAGCGGGCATTTTCAGGCATTGAATCCATTTTAATTTTTGGGGGTGGCAATGGGGCTTTTTGAACAGGATTATCCGCGGGATCTGCGCGGCTACGCGGGCAACCCGCCGCACGCGCGGTGGCCGAATCAGGCGCGCATCGCCGTGCAGTTTGTGCTCAACTATGAGGAAGGGGCGGAAAACCACGTTCTGCACGGCGATGCCGGATCCGAGCAGTTCCTGTCGGACATTATCGGCGCGGCCAGCTACCCGGATAAACACATGTCGATGGACTCCCTCTACGAATACGGCAGCCGCGCCGGGTTCTGGAGGATCCACAATGAATTTCAAAAGCGCGGCCTGCCGCTAACGGTCTTTGGCGTGGCGATGGCGCTGGCGCGTCACCCGGAGATCGTTGAGGCGATCAAAGCCGCAGATTACGACGTGGTCAGCCACGGCTGGCGCTGGATCCACTATCAAAACATGGACATCAGTCAGGAGCGCGAACACATGCATAAGGCGGTGCACGTTCTGACCGACCTGTTCGGCAAGCCGCCAGCGGGCTGGTACACCGGACGAGACAGCCCCAACACGCGCCAGCTGGTGGTGGAGCACGGTGGTTTTGACTACGACAGCGACTACTACGGCGACGATTTGCCCTTCTGGACGGAAGTAGCCTGCAGCGACGGCACCCGAAAGCCGCACCTGATTGTGCCGTATACGCTGGATGCGAACGACATGCGCTTCGCGACCGCGCAGGGGTTTAACACGGCCGAGCAGTTCTATACCTACCTGAAGGACAGTTTTGACGTGCTGTACGAAGAGGGAGAAAGCGCGCCGAAGATGATGTCCATCGGCATGCACTGTCGCCTGCTGGGGAGACCGGGGCGTTTTCGCGCGCTGCAGAAGTTCCTGGATTATGTGCAGCAGCACGAGCGGGTATGGGTCTGTACCCGCCAGCAGATTGCCGACCACTGGCGGGAGGTGCATCCGTTTCAGAAATAACTGAGCCGTCTTTAGCCGGGTGGCGGCTGCGCCTTACCCGGCCTACGACTAAGACATCAAACTCACCTGCGCCGCCACGATCCGCCACCCGTAGGCAAACCGTACCCACGTCTGCTGCTGGCGGCCAATGCGTTCCGTCCCCGCGCGGGTAAACTCGGTGCTGCACACGGCATAATCCTCCCCGAAGGTGGTAATCACTGTGTGGCGCAGCGTCCGCTGCAATCCGGCGGACGGGCGCGCCGCCCGAAAGGCGCGGATTTCATCAATCCCGTACAGGTTTTCACCCGCTCCGAGACGCACCGTGTTTTTGTCGTGCCAGAACAGCTCGTCCAGCACCGCAACGTTGTTGCTTAACAGCGCGTCCTCATAGCGGTAAAACGCGGCGGTCACCTCGGCAACCACCCACGGGAGGTTAATGTCATCGTGATTCATCATGCTGCTATCTCCGCCGGACGGGCATCGGTGATGCCGCTCTCTTCCAGAACCCGCGCGACGCGCAGGCAGGCTTGCTCGTTAAACGGCGCGGCAATCAGCTGCAGGCCGATGGGCGCACCCTGCGCGGTGCGCAGGGGAACGGTGGTCACAGGCAGGCCCAAAAACGAAATCGGCTGGGTCAGCATCCCCATGCTGGCGCGAATGGGGAGCGGCTGACCGTTGATTTCCATGGTTTGCGCGCCCGCCAGCGTGGCGCTGCGCGGAGTGGCCGGGGCGATCAGCACGTCCGCCTGCGCGAACAGGGTTTTGAACGCCTGCCGGGCGTGCGCGCGAAACCGCTGGGCCTGAATATACCAGGCTGAGGGGATCATCGCCCCGGCCAGCAGCCGTTCGCGAGAGTGCGGCTCAAAACGCGCCGGTTCATGGCGAAGCGCGGGCAGGTATTGATTTCCCCCTTCGGAGGCGCTGATGATAAACGCAGCGGAACGCGCCAGCTCGGCGTCAGGGAACTGCAGCTCATCCTGCACGTCGAGCGTCTTCGCCACCCGCGCCACGGCGGCTCTGGCGTCTGCGTCGCACCAGGTGGTGAAATAGCCGCCGAGCACCGCGCAGCGCAGGCCATCAAGCCCGCGATCGAGCAGGGGGCGCGTCTGTTCCCGGGAGCACTCGGCCTGAAAACCGTCGCTGGTATCCCGTCCCTGCAGCGCATCATACACGGACGCCAGGTCGCACACGCGGCGGGCGAAGGGGCCGATATGATCCAGACTCGCGACAAACGGATGGCTGCCGGATCGCGACAGGCGGCCAAAGGTGGGCTTCAGGCCATAGATACCGCACAGGGAGGCCGGAACGCGAATCGAGCCGTTGGTGTCGGTGCCGAGCGAAAAGTGCACCAGCCCGGCGGCCACCGCGGCGGCTGAACCGCCGGACGACCCGCCCGCAATGCGCGTCAGGTCGTGCGGATTACGCGTCGTGCCGTAGTGGCTGTTCTCGGTGGTAAAACCGTAGGCGTAGGCGTCCATATTGACCATCCCGGTCAGCAGCCCGCCCGCGCTGCGCAGCTGGCGCACCGCAAAACTGTCAGCGGCGGCGGCAGGGCGCTGGCTGAACAATTCGGCTCCTGCGAGGGTGGTGTGACCGGCAACGTCGAACAGATTTTTTACCGCGTAGGGCACGCCCGCCAGCGGCGGCAGGGGGCGCTTTTCCCGTCGCAGGGTATCGATATTGTCGGCCTCAGCGAGCATGCGTGCTTCCGTCACGGCGGTCCAGGCGCCGATCTGCGGGTTAACGCGCGCAATCCCCGCCAGCGTCTGTTGGGCGATCTCGCGAGCGCTCAGCTCCCCAGCGCTTAGCGCCTGCTGGATCGCGCTGATACTCATCTCGTGTAGCGTCATGCTTTATACACTCCTGCAATCTCCAGACGGTCGTCGAGCGGCAGCGCCATCAGCGGGGCGGCCATGGTGGCTATGCGGCTGAACTGCAGCTGCAGCTCGGCGCGGCGGGCGTCATCCAGCGTCACGCCGAGTACAGTTTCCATTTGCGCCAGGTATGCCTGCCAGTCGGGTTGGTGTGTCGTCATTTTTTTTCTCCTCAGAATCCGGCGGCCGCGCCGTTGCTGCGCGGGTCAAATGCCCCTTCGAACAGCCCGTTGGGGTGGCGGACAATCGCGCCCGCGTGGCCCATGGCTTCACTAAAGTCAGGGAAAAGCTCCACCTCGTGACCGAGTGCCCGCAGGCGCACGACCGTCTCGGGTGAAAAACCTCCTTCAAGCTTTAAGGTGTCCGAGGTTTGTCCCCAGGTGCGCCCCAGCAGCCAGCGCGGGCGGGAAATGCTCTCCTGTAAAGGCACGCCCTGAATCGCGTAGCGGGTAAAGATCGCGGCCTGGGTCTGCGGCTGTCCGTCGCCGCCCATCGATCCGTAGACCATCACGCGACCGTCCTTCAGACGCGCCGCCGCCGGGTTCAGGGTGTGGAACGGCTGTTTGCCCGGCGCGAGGGCCAGAAGATGGGCGGGATCGAGGCTGAATGATGCCCCTCGGTTCTGCCAGACGATGCCGGTATCGGGCAGCACCACGCCGCTGCCGAACTCGTGATAGATACTCTGGATAAACGACACGGCAAGCCCGCTGCTGTCCATCACCCCCATCCACACCGTATCGCCGGGGCCTTTTCCGGTTCCCCACGGTGCGGCCCGGCCGTCGTCAACCCTTTCGGCAAGCGCCTGCAGAGCGGCGGGATCCAGCAGATCCTGAATATCGATTTTCAGCTCGCGCGGGTCGGTGATGTGGGCATCACGCAGGCCAAAGGCCAGCTTGGTGGCTTCAACGATGCGGTGAAGGGTTTCGGCGTCGTCGGCCTCCGCCATGTTCAGGCGGTCGGTGATGCCGAGTATCGCCAGCGAGACCAGCCCCTGCGTCGGCGGAGCGTGGTTAAAGATCTCTCCCTGCTGATGCTGCAGCTTAAGCGGCGCGGTGCGTCGGGCTGCGTGGGCGTGTAAATCGGCCAGCGTAACGGGCAGGCCCAGCGTCTCCATGCCGTGCGCCAGCACGTCCGCCAGCGGGCCGCGATAAAAACTGTCCAGACCGTCTTCCGCCAGGCGCCTCAGGGTTGTAGCCATGGCGGGCTGGTAAAAGCGGCTCCCGGCCTGCGGCGGCTTGCCGTCGACCAGCCAGGTTTCCGCGAAGCCCGGCACATCCTTCAGCTCGTCGAACTTGCTGGCAGTGGCGTGAGCCTGAGAGGCCGTGACCGGCGTGCCGTTCTGCGCGTAGTCAATGGCGTCGGCCAGCAGGCGGGCCAGCGGCAGCGACTTGCCGGTCATCTCACGGGAAACCTTCAGCGCCTCGTCCCAGCCGCTGACCGTGCCGGCGACGGTTAGCGCCGCCTGCGGTCCGCGATGGGGGATCTGCGTGAGCCCATCGTAGGCGGCCAGCGTCGCGTGCGATCCCGCCGCGCCGCTGGCGTCAATGGCGATGGGGTCGCCTTCCGGCGGCACGATAAGCCAGAAGCCATCGCCGCCCAGCCCGTTCATATGCGGGTAAACCACGGCGATGGTGGCCGCCGCCGCGACCATCGCTTCTATCGCGCTGCCGCCTTCGCGTAGCACCGTCAGCGCGCTCTGGCTGGCGAGGTGGTGCGGCGCAACCGCCATACCGTGTGTGGAGACATTACTTTGCATGAAGAGTCCTCGTAACCCTGAAAGTCACAAGGCGCTGCAAAAGCTGTTCCAGTTCTGAAAGAAAAGTTTCAGTAAACTGGCACGTATAATGAAAGGTAGAATGAAAACCAAAATGTAATGAAACAAAAGTTACAGAGGCGCTATGGAACAACTGGATGAACGTCTGAAAGCACAATACCCGTCGCTGTCGCCGCAGGAGCAGCGGGTGGCGGACTTTATTTTTGATCATTTTGACGATCTTATTAGCTACAACAGCGCCGAGCTGGCGCAGCTGAGCGGGGTATCGAAAGCCACGGTGAGCCGTCTGTTTAAGCGTCTGGGCTATGAGAAATATAAGGACATGCGCGAAGAGCTGCGCACCCTGCGCCAGAGCGGGATGCCGCTCACCGATAATCGCGACGCGGTGCAGGGCAACACGCTGCTGGCACGCCACTACAAGCAGGAGATGGCGAACCTGACCCAGTGGATCAATGCCCTCGACGCGCAGCAGTTTGCCGACGCCATGGCCTGCATGGTGAAGGCGCGGCGGATCGTGATTATCGGCATGCGTAACGCCTATCCGGCGGCGCTCCACCTGCGCCAGCAGCTGCTGCAGGCGCGCGGTCAGGTGCTGGTCCTGCCGCAGCCGGGGCAGAGCCTGAGCGAGGAGCTGGTGGACTTAACGCCGGACGATCTGGTGGTCATGATGGCCTTCCGCCGCCGTTCGCGCATTATCCGCCCGCTGATGCAGCAGCTTCAGAGCAGCGGTATTCCGGTGCTGCTGATGTGCGAGCCGCAGGCCCACAGCCTGTTTCCGTTCGCCAGCTGGCAGCTCTGCGCCCCGCTGGATAGCGTCTCGGCCTATGACAGCTATTCCTCGGTTAACAGTCTGATCAACCTGCTGGCGAACGCCTTCCTGCATGAGATCCTCGATAAAGGCCGTCCGCGCATTCACGATATTGCCTCCCTCTATCAGCAGCTGGACGAGCTCGAAAAGCGATAATGGGGCATCAGGCTGGTGCTTTGCATTAAAATGGTGCGTAATGGCGGGGCGAAAATGGAGAGCATTTCCGCCCCGTCCGCATTTTATCAGGCTTTACAAGAATATTTCCCGCTTCGCCTTATCTGGCACATTAGTTGCAAAATCACATTCAAAGAATCTTTTGTTTCATGTTAACGTTACGGGGAAGCACCATGAAAAAATTGTTGATTGCACTGGCCGGGGCAGCATGCCTCTTCACGCAGCTGCCGGCAAAGGCTGACCAGCTACAGGATATCGAGAAGCGCGGTACTATCCGTATTGCCGTTCCGCAGGACTTCCCGCCGTTTGGCTCGGTGGGGACCGATCTGCAGCCCCAGGGGTACGACATCGATATGGCGCGCTATCTCGCCAAACAGATGAAGCTCAAACTGCAGCTGGTGCCGGTGACCAGCGCCAACCGCGTGCCGTACCTGCAAACCGATAAGGTGGACCTGGTCATTTCCAGCCTCGGTAAAAACCCGGAGCGCGAGAAGGTGATCGACTTCAGCCGCGCCTACGCGCCGTTCTTCCTTGGCGTGTTTGGTCCAAAAGGGGCCGAGCTGAAGGACGCCGCCGCGCTGAGCGGAAAAACCATCGGCGTGACGCGCGGGGCGGTGGAGGACATGGTGCTGACTGGACTGGCGCCGAAAGACGCGGACGTGAAACGCTACGAAGACAATAACACCACGCTCTCCGCTTACCTGTCGGGGCAGGTGCAGTACGTGGCAACCGGTAACCTCGTGGTGGCGGCCATTTCGCGCCAGAACGCGGATAAAGCCCCGGTGCCGAGCTTTATGCTGAAAGATTCGCCGTGCTTTATTGGCCTGAAGAAAAACGAACCGGCTCTGAAGGCAAAAGTGGATGCGCTGATTGAGCAGGGCATCAAGGACGGCACGCTGAACGGCCTGTCTGAGCAATGGCTGAAGGCCCCGCTGCCGGCAAACCTTGGCGCCTGAGCCGATGACTGAGCAACTTGATTTCTCCGCGCTCTGGCCGCACTGGCCGGAGCTGCTGGCAGGGCTGTGGGTCACCGTTCAGCTGACGGTGATGGCGACCGTCGGCGGGCTGGCGATAGGGATTTTCGGGGCGGCGATCCGCAGCGGACGCACGACCTGGTTCAGCCGGATCTGGGGCGGCTACGTGGAGATCATCCGCAACACGCCGTTTGTGGTACAGCTGTTTTTCATTGTCTTCGGCCTGCCAAATCTTGGCCTGAAGATGACGGCGGGTGAAGCGGCGCTGCTGGCCATGGTGGTAAACCTGGGCGCCTACAGCACCGAGATTATCCGCGCGGGCATTCAGGTCACGCCGAAAGGGCAGTGGGAAGCCGGACGCGTGCTGGGGCTCACCCGCCTGCAGACCTTTATTCGCGTGGTGCTGCCGCCCGCGCTGCAGCGCATTTACCCGGCGCTGGTGAGCCAGTGCATCATCGTGATGCTCGGCTCGTCGGTGGTGTCGCAGGTCTCCTATGAAGAGCTGACCTTCGCCGCCAACCTGATCCAGTCCAGAACGTTTTTGAGCTTTGAGGTTTATCTGGTGACAACCGGGATTTACCTGGCGCTGTCGATAACCCTGCGCCAGCTGATGATGGCGGCAGGACGCAAATGGCTGGGGGTGCAGGCATGATGACCACCTTTACCGACTGGGACATTATTCGCAACCTGCTGCTGGCCGGACGCTGGACGGTGCTGCTGTCGCTGGTGGCGTTCGTCGGCGGGGCGGTGGTAACGCTGCCGCTCCTGCTGCTGCGCCTGACGGGCGGGCGCACGGTGAAGCGCATTATCCGCGGCTATATTGAGCTGTTTCAAGGCACGCCGCTGCTGATGCAGCTGTTCCTGGCCTTCTTCGGCGTGGCGCTGTTCGGCATCGACGTCTCGCCGTGGACCGCCGCATCGCTGGCGCTGACGTTTTACACCAGCGCGTTTCTGCTCGATATCTGGTACGGCTGCATTCGCGCTTTACCGAAGGGGCAGTGGGAAGCGTCGCGCTGCCTGGGGCTGACCTTCGGCCAGACCCTGTTTCGCGTCGTCGCCCCGCAGGCGCTGCGCATCGGCATTGCGCCGACGGTCGGCTTTGCCGTGCAGGTGATCAAAGGCACCGCGCTGGCGTCGATTATCGGTTTTGTCGAGCTGACCAAGGCCGGGACCATGCTGACCAACGTGACCTATCAGCCGTTTAAGGTCTTTGCGCTGGTGGCGCTCGGCTACTTTATTCTGTGTTATCCGCTGTCGCGCTACAGCCGCTATCTGGAGACGAAATTCAATGCCTCTCATCACCATTAATCAGGTGCAGAAGTACTACGGCGATAACCACGTGCTCAAGGGCGTCGATCTGGATATCGACATGGGCCAGGTAATCTCCATTATCGGGCGCAGCGGATCGGGCAAAAGCACGCTGCTGCGCTGCATTAACGGTCTGGAAGGCTATCAGGACGGCAGCATCAAGCTGGGCGGCATGACCATTACCGACCGGGATTCCCAGGCGCGTGAAATCAGCCGCTCGGTGGGGATGGTGTTCCAGAGCTTCAATCTGTTCCCGCACATGACGGCGCTGGAAAACGTGATGCTCGCCCCGCGTCGGGTGCTGAAGAAAAGCGCCGCCGAATGCCGCGAGCTGGCGCAGCGCATGCTGGAGAAGGTTGGCCTCGGCGATCGTCTGGATTACTACCCGTCGAGCCTCTCCGGCGGCCAGCAGCAGCGCGTGGCGATTGCCCGCGCGCTGGCGATGTCGCCGAAAGTATTGCTCTGCGACGAGATCACCTCCGCGCTCGACCCGGAGCTGGTGGGCGAAGTGCTCAAAGTGCTGGAGCAGCTGGCGGCCGAGGGGATGACGCTCATACTGGTTACCCATGAAATGAATTTTGCCCGCGAAGTGGGCGACCGCGTGGTGTTTATGCACCAGGGGAAAGTCTGGGAGCAGGGCGACAGCAAAACGCTGTTCGCCAACCCGCAGACCACGGAACTGAAGCAGTTCATCTCCTCCGTGCGCGGCCTCAACTGATAAGGACTTAACAATGGATATCGCACACTTTCCGCAAATCAACCCGCCGCAGCGCCTGCTGATGGGGCCGGGCCCGATCAACGCCGACCCGCGCGTGCTGCGCGCCATGTCGAGCCAGCTGATCGGGCAGTACGACCCGGCCATGACCCACTACATGAACGAGGTGATGGCGCTTTATCGCGGGGTATTCCGCACCGAAAACCGCTGGACGATGCTGGTGGACGGTACATCCCGCGCGGGGATTGAAGCCATTCTGGTCTCCGCCATCCGCCCGGGAGATAAGGTGCTGGTGCCGGTCTTTGGCCGCTTTGGCCACCTGCTGTGCGAAATTGCCCGCCGCTGCCGCGCGGAGGTGCATACCATCGAGGTGCCGTGGGGCGAGGTGTTTACCCCGGATCAGGTCGAGGATGCGATTAAGCGTATTCGTCCGCGCCTGCTGCTGACCGTGCAGGGCGACACCTCCACCACCATGCTGCAGCCGCTCGCCGAGCTGGGCGCGATCTGCCGCCGCTACGACGTGCTGTTTTACACCGATGCCACCGCGTCGCTCGGCGGTAACGCGCTGGAGACCGATGCCTGGGGGCTGGATGCCGTCTCGGCCGGGATGCAGAAATGCCTCGGCGGCCCGTCTGGCACCTCGCCGATCACCCTGAGCGCGCGCATGGAGGAGGCGATCCGCCGCCGCAAATGCGTTGAGGAAGGCATACGCACCGACGCCCACCGCGACGGCGACGAGGAGATAATCTACTCCAACTACTTCGATCTCGGCATGGTGATGGACTACTGGGGGCCGGAACGTCTTAACCACCACACCGAAGCCACCACCGCGCTGTTTGGCGCCCGCGAGTGCGCGCGTCTGATCCTGCAGGAGGGGCTGGATAACGGCATCGCTCGCCACAGGCTGCACGGCGATGCGCTGCTGAAGGGCATTCAGGCGATGGGGCTGGAGACCTTCGGCGACCTGAAGCACAAGATGAACAACGTGCTGGGCGTGGTGATCCCGCAGGGCATCAACGGTGACCAGGTGCGTAAGCTGATGCTGGAGGATTTCGGGATTGAAATCGGCACCTCGTTTGGCCCGCTGCACGGCAAAGTTTGGCGCATTGGCACCATGGGCTACAACGCACGCAAGGACTGCGTGATGACCACCCTGAGCGCGCTGGAGTCGGTGCTGAACTACCTGAAATTCTCCACCACGCAGGGGGCCGCCATGCAGGCCGCATGGGACCACTATCGCCGCGAGACGCCGCAATGAGCCCGGCGGCAGAGCGGGTGATGGCGCGCGCCGACGCGCTGGCCGCCATCAGCGAAACCCCGGACGGCCTGACGCGGGTCTATCTCTCCACGCAGCATCTGCAGGCTAACCAGCTGGTCGGAGAGTGGATGCGCCAGGCGGGCATGACCGTCTGGCAGGACAGCGTGGGCAATATCTGCGGACGCTATGAAGGCCAGCAGGAGGGGGCGCAGGCGGTGCTGCTCGGCTCGCATCTCGATACCGTGCGCAATGCCGGGCGCTACGACGGCATGCTCGGCGTGCTTGCCGCCATTGAGGTGGTGGACAGCCTGCACCAGCAGGGTGTGCATCTGGCGCAGGCCATCGAGATTGTCGGCTTTTGCGACGAAGAGGGTACCCGCTTCGGCATTACGCTGTTAGGCAGCCGGGGCATCACCGGCACCTGGCCGCAGGGCTGGCTGGAGAAAGCCGACGCCAGCGGCATCAGCGTGGCGCAGGCGATGACTCTGGTGGGGCTCGATCCTGCCCGCGTGTTGCATGCCGCGCGCCGTCAGGAGGATTTCAGCGCCTATCTGGAGCTGCATATTGAGCAGGGGCCGTGCCTTGAGCAGGAGGCGCTCGCCCTGGGCGTGGTGCAAGCCATTAACGGCGCGCGTCGTCTGAACTGCCGCTTTACCGGCGAGGCCGGGCACGCGGGAACCGTGCCGATGCACCACCGCAGGGATGCGCTGGCCGCCGCCGCCGAGTGGATGGTCATCATTGAAAACGCTACCCGACAGCAGGGCGGAAACCTGGTGGCGACGGTTGGCGAACTGCGCTGCCTGCCGGGGGCGGTGAACGTGATCCCCGGCGAGGTTCAGCTCTCGCTGGATATTCGCGGCCCGCAGGATGCGCCGCTGGATCGGTTGCTTAACGACCTGCTGGAGCATGCGCAGGCGATCGCATCGCGCCGCAATCTGGACTTCAGCGCCGAGGAGTTTTACCGCATTGCCGCCACGCCGTGCGATACCCACCTGCAAAACGTGCTGGAGGAGGCGGTCAATTCGGTACAGGGTCGCTCGCTATCGCTACCCAGCGGTGCGGGCCACGATGCGATTGCCATCGCGGAACGCTGGCCGGTCGGCATGCTGTTTGTGCGCTGCAAAGGAGGCGTCAGCCACCATCCGGCGGAATCGGTGATGGCTGAAGATGTCGCCCTGGCGATTGAGGCGTTTTCGCGAGCGGTGATCCAGCTGGCGGACCGCGTTACTCCAGCCCCAGCGTATATTGCGCGATCTTAAAGTAGATAATCAGCCCGGTACCGTCGATAAGCGTCGCAATAAACGGCGCGGAGACGACAGCCGGGTCAATGCCGCAGCGCTTGAGCACCATCGGAATGACGGACGACACAATCGCACTCCAGAGCGTAATGCACACCAGCGTCAGGCTGACGATGAGCGTAATCTCCAGCCCAATCCCCATCATCCAGGCGCGGATACACCCTGCGATACCGAGCGTGGCGGCAATCATCAGCGAGGTGGTCATCTCTTTACGCAGCACGCGGCCAACGTCGCGCAGACGGACTTCTCCCAGCGCCATGGCGCGCACCAGCGTGGAGGTGATCTGCGTCCCGCTGTTGCCGCCCGTGCCGATCAGCAGTGGAATAAAAAACGCCAGCGCGATGGCGGACTCCAGCGCCTCTTCGAAATGCTGGATCACCGAGCTGGTGTAGGCTTCTGCGACAAAAAGCAGCAGCAGCCAGACGGAGCGTTTCTTCCACAGGCTATACGGACTGGTATCCAGATAGGGCTTCTCCAGCGGTAGCGTCGCCCCCTGAAGCTGGGCGTCTTCAGTGACGTCATCTTCCAGCAGATGGGCGATTTCGCGCTCCGTCAGGCAGCCGACGAGCTTGCCGTGGGTGACCACAGGCACCACATCCGCGCCGCCGTGCGCCAGCAGTCCGGCAACGTCGGCACGTTCATCCTCCGGTTTGACCTGCAAAAACTGCGAAATCATCAGCGATTTCACCGGCTGGACCGTGTCGGCGGTTTGCAGCAATTTACGCACGGCAATCATGCCCGCCAGGCGACCATTGTCTTCAATAAAAATATGAGACGGAATATCGTCGTCTTTTAATTTTTCGAAGAATTGCTCGCGCGCCAGCGCCACGCATAATGAAATATCGAGGACAATAAAATCGGTATTCATATATTGCGCGACAGCGCTGTCATTGAATGCCAGGTTTTGGTTGTGAATAGCGTAAGACATAGTGAATTCCCTTTGAATAATAACATCTCTCAGGGGCGAGCAAGACAGGGCATGTCGAAGAGGAGATCCCCACGTCCTGGGTTCAGCACTGTACACCGTATCCCGCGAGGGAAGTTATACTGACAAAGCCTTGATTCGACAGTGCCTGTTTTACCCTGTGCCGGTTCTCTCGAACCTACCAGAGCGATAACGTGTATTTGTACAGGAGCCTCGCCATAACGAGATCGTTGTAAAACGAGGGAAATAATACGCCTGTTTAAATTTACCGCTCAGGAAATTAAATAATGTTTAAGAACGGTTTAGATAAATATTATTAATAAAGCGTTGAGGGTTTATTTAGGTTTATTCATTTTAAATGGAGGATTAAATAATTAACGGAGGAGAGAAAATGGCGTGGCTTGATAATCTGCTGAATCATTTTGCGCTGTATCCGGCACATCTTTTCGCGCTGTTATTTGTGATGGCGCTGAGTAAATCGACGGTGCTGATCTCCTCCGTGCTGCCGCCCGCGTCGGTGATGCTGCTGGCGGGCATTACCGTCAGCCAGGGGAGCATGCATCCTGCGTTGGCATGGCTGGCCGTAGTGATGGGGGCAACGGCGGGATCGGTGCTGAACTACCACTTAGGGCAGCTGATGGGGCACACCCGGCTGGTCGCGCGCTTTACGTCGAAGCATGCCGCTACGTTTTTGCGAGTACAGCATCAGCTGCAAAAGAACGGCGTTATCGCACTGTTTACGTCGCGCTTTCTGGCGGTGCTGCGTTACATCGTGCCGCTGGCAGCGGGTATGCTCAGGCTGAATGCAGCAAAGGTCTACGCCGTCAGCCTGCTTTCCGCCTGCGCGTGGGCGGCGCTGTATGTCGGCGCGGTCACCGGCATCAGCGCCTTTTGAGTTACAGGCTCCCCATTCCGCCGTCCACCAGCAGCTCGGTTCCCACCGTGTAGCTCGACTCGTCGGACGCCAGATAGAGCGCGGCTTTTGCCAGCTCCGCCGTTGAGCCCATTCTGCCGAGCGGCACCAGCTTGATGATTTCCGCCATCATCGCGTTAAGCGCCTCGTCGCTTAAGCCCGTTTTGGTAAACGCCGGGGTCTCCACCGGACCGGGGCTCAGGCCGTTGACGCGTATCCCGCGCGGCAGCAGTTCCGCCGAGAGCGTGCGCGCCAGCGACAGCAGGGCGGCCTTGCTCGCGGCATACACGCTGCTGGTGGGCAGGCCGATGCGCGCGCTCACGGAGCCGCAGAGGATCACCGACGACGGGTTATTCAGCAGCGGCAGCAGCGCCTGAATCAAAAAGAACGGTCCCTTCAGGTTGATGCCCATCAGGCGATCCCAGGTCTCTTCCCGCCACTCTTCCAGCGGCGCGTGCGTTACGTCGCCGGCGTTGAGAAACACCGCGTCCAGGCGCGGCCAGCGGGCGGCGAGGGTTTCCGCCAGGGCTTTTTGCGACGAGATATCGCCCGCATCGGTTGGGATCACCCAGGCCTTATCGCCAAGAATACGTTCTGCTTCGGCGAGGGTGTCCGGGTTACGCCCGGTCACGGCGACGCGCGCGCCTTCGGCGATAAACGCCTGCGCGGTGGCGAGACCGATGCCGCTGGTGCCGCCGGTAATCAGCGTATATTTATCTGTTAAACGACCCATATTCTTCTCCTGAAATGTCACTGGAGAAAGCACTATAGAAACGTTAGTATCGAAAGGAAACCAGGTACCAAATGGATACTAAAGAGGCAAGAGGTGTGCTATGGCAGAAATGCTGGAGGTGTGCTGCGAAAAAAAATCTGAGGCGTATACCTGCCCGATGACGCAGTTTGTGAACCTGATTTCCGGTAAATGGGCGATCCCCATTCTCTATCGCCTGATTGTCTTTAATACGCCCGTACGCTTTGGCGATCTGCTGCGGGCGGCTGCCCCCATCACGCAGAAAGAGCTGACGAAGCAGCTGCGCCTGTTTGAGCAGCGCGGGCTGGTGACGCGGACGGTCTACCCGGAGATCCCGCCGCGCGTGGAGTATCAGATAACCGAGCTGGGGTTAACCCTGCAGGACGCACTCTCCCCGCTGGCCGCCTGGATGAGCGAGTACGGCGACCAGCTTGAGCGTTAGGCTACTGTTTTACGTAGCGCGGTGCCGGAATGCCGGTGCGCGCGCTGTTGAACAGCTCAAGACGCGCCGCTTCGTAGCGATCCCACAGGCCAGCGTCATGCATCGGCGGGATGGTGATCGGTTCACCCTGATCCAGACCCGCCAGCGACGCATCCACCATATCGTCGGTGGTCATCACCGATCCTTCCGGCAGATCGTCCACCGTGACGCCTGAATGGCTCCAGATTTCAGTCGCCGTGGCGGCAGGCAATACGGCCTGAATGCGCACGTTGCTGTCGGCAAATTCTTCCTGTAACCCACGTGTAAAGCTCAATACCCACGCCTTGGTGGCGCTGTAAAGCGCGCTGCCCGCCCGGACGTGCAGGGCCAGCACGGACGCGATATTGATCAGCGTGCCGCGATTGTTCTGCGCCAGGCGCGGCAGGATGGCGTAGGTCAGACGCATCAGCGCCGTGGTGTTCAGGGTATTGATGGCCTGATGCTGCGCCACCTCGCCCGCGAGGAACGGTGCCATCTGCGCGGTGCCCGCGTTGTTAACGAGCGTATCAATGGCGATATTGCTGCGCAGCTCTTCTTCCACTGCGCGGATCCCGGCTTCATCGGTGAGATCGGCAACCAGAATATCGACGGCCACGCCATAGCGCGCGCGCAGGTCGGCGGCGAGGATTTTCAGGCGATCCTCGCGACGGGCGACCAGCACCAGGTTAGCGCCGCGCGCGGCAAGTCGGTCAGCATAGACGGCACCGATCCCGGAAGAGGCACCCGTAATCAGGGCTGTTGTGATTTGCGTAGTCATCGTGTGTTACCTCAAAGCAGAGTGGGTTATTTGGTTTCAATATGAAACTGAATAAACTCTCTGCTATTTGGTTTTATAATGCAACCATATTTGCGAGCATTTTGTGCTTTTGCCGTCGGGAACGGTCAGGAGGGGAGTTTAGCCACGATCTCTTCAGGCGTCAGTTCGCGCCCGTCGTCGGCGATAAGCGCCAGTTTACGCAGGGGTTTGCGCTGTTCGGTATCGACCAGCACGGTGCCGCATTCGTTTTCCGCGAACAAAAACTCGTTGCCCCACTGAGAGAGGGCAACCAGCACCGTTTGCAGGGCGCGCCCTTTATCGGTCAGGACATACTCCTGCCAGGCGCTGCCGTCAGACGCAGGCTGAAGCCGGAGGATGCCCTCGTCGACCAGCAGTTTTAGCCGCGTAGTCAGCATATTTTTTGCGATACCGAGGCTTTTCTGGAACTCGCCGAAGCGTTTAATCCCGCGTAGCGCGTCGCGAACAATCAGCAGCGACCACCAGTCGCCTATAATATCCAGCGAACGGGCGACGGGGCAGGTGCTCTCTTCAAGGCGGGTACGTTTCACAGCGAATTCTCCGGTGGGGTGTGGTTTTATTATAAAACTAATCTGCACGCGTCGTAAGCATGTTAATCATCAGTTTGAGAAATGCTTCCCGGAAAATTGTCACGAATCTGTCACACTGAACGCGACATTTTAAAACGAGTGAGGAATTAGGGATGAGAAAAGCACTACTCGCGCTGGCAGTCGCCGGTTCCATTTCAGCAACGTTTGGCGTGCAGGCGCAAGAGACGCCGGAAGGGTATCAGCTGGAGCAAGTTTTAATCATGAGTCGCCATAACCTGCGCGCGCCGCTCGCTAATAACGGCAGCGTGCTGGAGCAGTCCACGCCGAAGCAGTGGCCGGAGTGGGAGGTGTCGGGCGGTCAGCTCACCACCAAAGGTGGCGTGCTGGAAGTCTATATGGGCCATTACATGCGCGAGTGGCTGGCGCAGCAGGGGATGGTGAAGACGGGAGAATGTCCAGCGGCGGATAGCGTTTATGCTTACGCCAACAGCCTGCAGCGTACCGTCGCCACCGCGCAGTTCTTCATTACCGGCGCGTTCCCGGGCTGCGATGTGCCCGTGCACCATCAGGAAAAAATGGGCACCATGGACCCGACGTTCAACCCGGTGATTACCGATAACACGCCGGAATTCCGTGAAAAAGCGCTCAAGGCGATGGAGACCGAGCGGCAGAAAATGCAGCTTGGCGAAAGCTATAAGCTGCTTGAGCAGATGACGAACTACGCCGATTCGCCGTCCTGCAAAGAGAAAAAAGTCTGCTCTCTGGCGGACGCAAAAGATACCTTCAGCGCCGACTATGAAAAAGAGCCTGGCGTATCCGGGCCGCTGAAGGTGGGTAACTCGCTGGTGGACGCGTTTACGCTACAGTATTACGAAGGCTTCCCGGCTGACCAGGTGGCCTGGGGAGAAATCAAAACCGACCAGCAGTGGCGCGTGCTGTCGAAGCTGAAGAACGGCTATCAGGACTCGCTGTTTACCTCAACCGAGGTGGCGCAAAACGTAGCGAAGCCGCTGGTGAAATATATCGATAAAACGCTGGTCACCGACCAGGCTAAAGCGCCTAAGATCACCCTGCTGGTGGGACATGATTCGAACATTGCTTCCCTGCTGACGGCCCTGGATTTCAAACCGTATCAGCTGCACGACCAGCAGGAACGCACCCCGATTGGCGGCAAGATTGTCTTCCAGCGCTGGCATGACAAAAATGCCAACCAGGAGTTGATGAAAATTGAGTATGTCTATCAGAGCTCAGAGCAGCTGCGCAACGCCAGCGTGCTGTCGCTGCAGTCGCCTGCACAGCGCGTGACGCTGGAGCTGAAAGGCTGCCCGGTAGATGCGAACGGCTTCTGTCCTGTCGACAAATTCAATGCGGTGATGAATAACGCGGCGAAGTAAAAGAGAACCCCCCGCTGCGGCGGGGGGAAACGCTTAGACGTTTTTACGTTCGATGGTTTGCTCGCCCCAGAAGAGCGAGTCTTTATCCGTTTTTTCGAAGGCGCGCACCAGCACCTCATCGTTACCTTCCTCCCAAATCTGCTCGGCCAGCTTTTCATCGTATTTCGCGACTTCAAAGATAGCTTCGGCAATCTCCGGAGAGGTGTTGCGTAAACTTGCCCATTCGCCCACGTGGTGAGCTTTGGATTCTTGAGTTGGCATGCTTGTCCTCCTGTTGGGTGTTAGCCGTTCAGTTTTTTGGCCAGACCCGCGACGTATTCACCCTGATAGCGGGCGATAGACAGTTCTTCATTGCTTGGCTGACGTGAGCCATCCCCACCGGCAATGGTGGTTGCGCCGTACGGCGTACCGCCACGCACCTGGGAAATGTCAAACAGCTCCTGCGCGCCGTAGCCAATTGGCACAATCACCATCCCGTGATGAGCAAGGGTAGTCCAGGTTGAGGTAATCGTCTGCTCCTGACCGCCGCCGGTGCCGGTAGAGCTGAACACGCTGGCGAGTTTGCCGTAGAGCGCCCCGGATGCCCAAAGTCCGCCAGTTTGATCGAGGAAGGTGCGCATCTGGCCTGACATATTGCCGAAGCGGGTCGGGGTGCCGAAGATAATGGCATCATAATCCGCCAGCTCCTGCGGGGTGGCGACCGGGGCGTTTTGCGTTTTCCCCCCGGCTTTCAGGAAGGCTTCCGCCTGCATGGTTTCCGGTACGCGTTTCACCACAACCTCAACGCCGTCAACCCTGTTTGCACCTTCTGCTACCGCGTGAGCCATGGTTTCAATGTGTCCATACATGGAATAATAGAGCACCAGAACTTTTGCCATTTTGCTTCACTCCTCGTTGGTTTCTCTGACAGCGGATCGCTGCGCTCTTTTAAAGATATGCCATCACGGCCAGACTGCAAAAATGAACGCCATTTATTTGATTTATAACAACATGAGTAGAAAAATGGCTTTGTAGCAAAATGATACAACTTTCCAGGCGCGGATTTTTAAAATGATAAGAATGGCTTATGCATCCACGCCGCGTCATCTCATCCGAAAGACTGAGATCATGTTGCAGGATATTACCTCTGGCTTGCCGGACAGCCTCAGTCCACTAAGCTTAGTTTCACGCGGCACAGATAAAGGCGTTGTCCTTGCGCCGCGAGGTGAAAGAATCCTCTTTTACTGAATGCAATATGATGTCTAATGTTTCACACTCTGGAGGTTAGAGATGGCAAACCATCGTGGTGGTTCAGGTAATTTCGCTGAAGACCGTGAAAGAGCATCAGAAGCAGGTCGTAAAGGTGGCCAGCACAGCGGGGGCAATTTTAAAAATGACCCTCAGCGCGCATCAGAAGCTGGTAAAAAAGGGGGGAAAAACAGCCACGGCAGCAGTAAGTAATACGCCGGGTTGAACCTCTGCCGCCGGGATCTCCCGGCGGTTTTTTATTTCTGCAACATTGAACTGTAACCAAAGGCAACGCACACTACAGAATTGTTTTCTCTTTCTGGTGCCGCATGTCTGTCTCACGCTTCAAATTCTCCGTTAAACCGCAGGAAGCCATCCTCATTCTCATCACCATGTTCTGGGGCGGGACGTTTCTGGCCGTTCAGCACGCGGTGACCCTCAGCGATCCGTTCTTTTTTGTTGGCCTGCGCTTTGCGACGGCGGCGCTTGCCGTGGGGCTAATTTCGCTTAAAACGCTTAGGGGGCTGACGCTGAAAGAGCTTAAGGCCGGCGTGGCGATTGGGGTGGCGATAGCGATGGGCTACAGCCTGCAAACGTGGGGATTGCAGACCATCTCCAGCAGCAAATCCGCATTTATCACCGCCATGTATGTGCCCCTGGTGCCGCTGCTGCAGTGGCTGTGCCTGGGTCGGCTGCCGGGGTTGATGTCCTGTATTGGCATCGTGCTGGCGTTTATCGGTCTGATTTTGCTGGCCGGGCCGGAAAATAACCTGCTGGCGCTGGGGCCGGGCGAAATCATTACCCTGATTGGGGCGATCGCCATTGCGGCGGAGATTATTCTAATTAGCGCCTGGGCGGGCAAGGTCGACGTCAAACGCGTAACGGTGGTGCAGCTCGCGACGGCGTCGCTGGTGGCCTTTGCGACGATGGTTCCGGCAGGGGAGTCCGTGCCGCAGATGTCCACCGGTCTGGTGGTAGTCGCACTGGGGCTGGGTATCTTCAGCGCCATTATCCAGGTCACCATGAACTGGGCGCAGCGCAGTGTCTCGCCGACGCGGGCAACGGTGATCTACACCGGTGAGCCGGTCTGGGCAGGCATTTTCGGGCGACTCGCCGGCGAGCGTTTGCCGCTGCTGGCCCTGGTGGGCGCGGCGTTTATTGTCGCCGGGGTGCTGGTGAGCGAGCTGAAGCTCAAGCGGAAGAAAAACGCGCTGCCAGAAGATGACAGCGCGACGTTAAATCACGAATCCTGATGTACCACCTCGCCCTGCGGCGCAGCGGCCATCCGGCGGCTCAGCAGGGCGTTAAGCAGGATCGCGCCGAAGGTCGCGGTGCCAATCCCGCCGATCGTAAACCCGCCCAGCGTCAGGGCAAAATCGCCTGCGCCCAGCACCAGCGTGACGGCCACCATAATCAGGTTGCCGTTCTGGCTGAGATCGACCCGATGCTGCACCCAGATACGCGCGCCGGCCACGGCGATCAGCCCAAACACCACGATTGAGGCCCCGCCGATGACCGGTGACGGAATGGTGTGGATCAGCGCGCCGAACTTCGGCGAGAAGCCGAGCAGCATCGCCATCACCGCCGCCGCGACAAAGACCAGCGTCGAGTAGACTTTGGTTACCGCCATCACGCCGATGTTTTCGGCATAGGTGGTGACGCCGCTGCCGCCCACGGAACCGGAGAGCATGGTCGCCAGCCCGTCGCCGACGAAAGCGCGGCCCATGTACGGGTCCATACTGCGCCCGGTCATTCCCGCTACCGCCTTCAGGTGACCCAGGTTTTCCGCCACCAGGATCACCGCCACCGGTGCGATAAGCATCATCGCCTGGGTGTTAAAGGTGGGCGAGGTGATTTTCGGCAGGCCGAACCAGGCGGCCTGATGCAGCAGGGTAAAATCAACAGGCTTGCCCAGACCAAAAACGTTCGCCAGCACGGCGTAGACCAGACAGGCGAAAATCAAACCGACCAGGATCAGCAGCCTCTGGATCATGCCTCGCGTAAACACCGCCACCAGGCCGATGCACAGCACGGTCACAACCGCCATCCAGCTTTCAAACGGCGAGCCGGAGACGCTTTTCACCGCAATCGGCGCAAGGTTCAGGCCAATCGCCATCACCACGGCGCCGGTGACGACTGGAGGCATCATACGTTCGATCCAGCGCGTGCCGATCTTCATTACCACCAGACCTATCAGGGTATACACCAGACCGCAGGCGATGATGCCGCCGAGGGCCACGCTCAGGTTGGGGTTGATTCCCTGGCCGTTAAACCCGGTGGTGGCGATCACCACGCCGACAAAGGCGGCGCTTGATCCCAGATAGCTGGGCACGCGCCCGCCGGTGACAAAAAAGAACAGCAGGGTACCGATACCCGACATCAGAATAGAGAGGTTGGGATCCAGTCCCATCAGCATCGGCATCAATACCGTGGCGCCAAACATGGCGACCGCGTGCTGGACGCCCATCACCATCGTCTGCCCGAGCGGGAGTCGTTCATCCGGCGCGACCACGCCAGCTTCTGTGGAGGTCGATTTCAACTGCCAGTGGGGAAATCCGAACATGATCTGTCTCCTTAAAGCGGGTTAACAGGCGGGTCGCATAAGCGCGTGGTAGCCGCGGTCAAACCACACCAGGCCTTGCGGCGCGGGGTGGCGAATAATCGAAACGATGTCGCAAAAAAGAATGTCGTGCGTACCGACGCTCACCACCTGGCTGATCCGGCAGTCAAACGAGGCCAGCGCCTCCTCCAGGCGCGGACAGCCAGTGTCGCCCGTTTGCCAGCGGGCGGCGGCGAAGCGTTCTTCCATCGGCGTTTTGCCGCCAAACAGGTTTGAGAGCGGCTCCTGTCCGGCGCTGAGGGTATTGACGCACAGGGTGCGGTTCTCGCTGAACGTCGGCCAGACGGACGCGCCGCGGTTCAGGCACACCAGCAGGGTGGGCGGTGAATCCGTGACGCTGCACACCGCGCTGGCGGTGAAGCCTGCCATCCCCGCCGGGCCGTCGGTGGTGATGATATTCACCGCCGCGCCAACGCAGGCCATAGCATCGCGAAAGGTTTGTTTATCCGGTGTCGTCATCATCGCTCCTTACGCCAGCCCGCAGGCATCGTCGAAGGTCAGGCGCGGCAGGCGCCCGTAAAGTTTGCCCGGGTCGCCGTAGCCAATGTTGATCAGCAGGTTGCTTTTAAGCGTCGTGCCGGTGAAAAAAGCCTCGTCGACCTTTTGGCGGTCAAAGCCCGACATCGGGCCGGTATCCAGCCCCAGCGCGCGACAGGCGAAAATCATGTAGGCGGCCTGCAGCGAGCTGTTGCGAAAGGCGGTCTCTTCCGCCAGCGCGGGGCTTGCGGTAAACCAGCTTCGGGCATCGCCGTGCGGGAACAGTTCAGGCAGGCGCTCGTAGAATTCACCGTCCCAGGCGACAATCGCCGTGACCGGAGCGGTAAGCGTTTTCTCCAGGTTGCCGCTGGAGAGCGCCGGGCGCAGCTTCTCTTTTCCCTCAGCGCTTCGCACAAACACAATCCGCGCCGGGGAGCAGTTGGCGGACGTGGGCCCCCATTTCATCAGGTCGTAGATTTCGCGCAGCGTCTCGTCGCTGACGGCAATATCCTGCCAGCCGTTATGGGTGCGGGCGCCGGTGAACAGCGTTTCCAGCGCGGCGGGGGTAATGGCTTCGCTCATTAAAGCTCCTTATAAAGCGGGTTCAGGGCTGTGCAGCAGGCTGGCCAGCCCGTTCAGCAGCAGGGTGTTAAAGGTGTCCGGCTCGGTGACGTTGCAGGCATGCCCGCCCTGGCGCATCACCGCGCTGTGGCTGTTCGGGATCGCAGCCTGCAGTTCAGACGAGCAGACAGAGGGCACCAGCATGTCGTCGGCGGAACAGATGATCTGGACCGGGCAGCGGATGCGCGCCGCATGGCGGCTGAAGTCGGCCTTTTTCAGGGCGCTGAGCCGGCGCAGCAGGTTGGCTTTTCCCTGAAAATGGGCCAGCGCCAGCGCTTCTTCGGCCTCCAGGCGGGGCGCGCGAGCGGCCATCCAGTCTGCCGGGTAGAGAAACAGCGGCTGCGCCTCAACCCACGCCTGTGGGCCACCGTAATGCAGCAGGCGCTCGCGGATCTGAAAGCAGCGGCGGGTGTGGGCGTTGAGGGTCAGCCAGCCGTTGACGCACACCAGCGCGGTGAGGGCGTCGGGCCTGTCGAGGGCCAGCTGCAGGCCGACCAGCGCCCCCAGCGCGTGGCCGACGACGCTGTAGCGTGCAATTCCGGCCTCAGCCAGCGCCTGGTCCAGTTCGTCCGCCATCTCTGCAAGGCTGTACCCTTCCGGCAGGACGTCGGGGTTATTGCCCGTTCCACGCTGGTCATAGCACACCACCTGATATTCCGGCTCCAGCGCGGCCAGCTGTGGCAGCCAGTAGCTGCCGCTGCCGCCGAGCCCGGCAATAAGGACCACCACGGGCGCACCCTCATACGGGGACGGTGAGACGGAAAGTTTCATGCCTGCCTCACTTCGCGATGTGCGCAACGGTGGCGATCTCAACCAGCGCCTCCGGCTTCACCAGGCCGCACTGAATGCAGAACCGGGCTGGCTTATCGCCGGGGAAGAACTCGGCGTAGATTTCGTTAATCGCGGCGTAGTTTTTCCAGTCGGTGATAAAGATGCTGTTGAAGGTCACGTCCTCCATCGTGCCACCCGCCGTTTCGATCACGGTTTTGATCGTCTCCAGCACGTGGCGGGTTTGCGCCTTTGGGTCGTTGATAAACACCACGTTGTTGTCTTTATCAAACGGCAGCGTGCCTGAGACATACACCACGCCGTCGGCAAGGGTGCCGGGGACAAACGGGGCGATGGGCGTGCTGGTGCCCGGCGGGATGATTACGGATTTCGGCATCAGATGTCTCCTCAGGCGATACGGGCGAGCGGGGGATTCAGGGCGTCGCAGAACTCGGTGACGCTGCTGACCCAGCCAAAAAAGGTTTCGATATTGAACAGGGCCGCCTTCTGGGCGAATTCCGGCCCGGCCTGATGGGTCGCGTCTTCCAGCACCACGCCAAAATACTCGAGGAAAAAGCCGTCGCGCAGGGTCGACTCCACGCAGACGTTGGTGGCAATGCCGGTGAAGACCAGGTGGCGAATGCCCCGGCTGCGCAGCAGGCTGTCGAGAGGCGTGTTGAAAAAGCCGCTGTAGCGCGGTTTGGGCAGGACGATATCACCCGCCTGCGGGACCAGCTCATCCACCAGCTGATAATCCCAGCCGCCTTTCGCCAGCAGCTTGCCCTGCAGTTCGGGCCGTTTGCGCATGGTTTTCAGGGCGTTCGACTTGTGGAAGTTGGGCGAGCCGGGGCCACCGGCCTCGACGTACTGGTCATCCCAGCCGTTCTGGAACCAGATGATGAGCATGCCCGCAGCGCGCGCGGCGGCGACGGCGGTTTTAATGTTCGCGATCACCGGCTGCGTAGCGGTGACGTCGAAGCCCGCCAGGTCCAGATAGCCGCCCTGGCTGGCGTAGGCGTTTTGCATGTCCACCACGATCAGCGCGCTCTGCTGTGGCGTGAAGGTAATGGCTTCCGGGCGTGCGTTAAGGGTCGTCATTATGCCACCTCCTTCGTGACGGCAGGAACGTGGGCGCGGCACTGCATCAGCGGCTGGATGCGCTCGCCGAAGGTTTCCACGCCGGTGAGGAAATCATCGAAGGTCAGGAGGACGCCTTCCGCACCGGGCACGGCCGCCACTTCGTCAAGCATTCTGGCGACGCTGGCGTACGAGCCGACCAGCGTGCCCATGTTGATATTGACGGCAGAGGTCGGGTCGGCCATCTGGCGCACGTTTGTGTCTGCGCCGGAGCGGGTATCCTTCTGGCTCTGCTCGGTAAGCCAGCTCAGGGCCTCCTCGTCGGCGCCGTCCTTATAGCGCTCCCATTTCGCGCGCGCGGCGTCGTCGGTTTCGTCTGCTATCACCATGAACAGCACGTAGGAGCCCACGTCGCGCCCGGTTTTGTCGGCGGCCTCTTTCATGCGAGCGGCGGTCGGGGCGAAGGCGGCAGGCGTGTTAACGCCTTTACCGAAGCAGAAGTTGAAGTCGGCGTATTTGGCGGAGAATTCCATCCCCGCGTCGCTCTGTCCGGCGCAAATCACCTTCATCGGCACCGACGGCTGCGGGCTGACGCGACAGTCGTTCATGGTGAAGAAGTCACCCTTAAAATCGCTTTTGCCGGTACCCCACAGGTCGCGCAGAACCTGCACGTATTCGGTCAGGTAGTCGTAGCGACGCGAGAAGTAATCGTCACCCGGCCAGAGCCCCATCTGCTCGTACTCGGGTTTTTGCCAGCCGGTAACCAGGTTGACGCCAAAGCGTCCGCCGGAGATGGAGTCAATGGTGGATGCCATGCGCGCGACGATCGCCGGGGGCAGGGTAAGCGTGGCGGCGGTGGCGTAGATCTGGATCCGCGAGGTGACTGCCGCCAGCCCAGCCATCAGAGTGAAGGACTCCAGGTTGTGATCCCAGAATTCGGTTTTGCCGCCAAAGCCGCGCAGCTTGATCATCGAAAGCGCAAAGTCGAAATGGTAGTGCTCCGCTTTCTGCACGATGGCTTTATTGAGCTCAAAGGTCGGCATGTATTGCGGTGCAGTGGTCGAGATAAGCCAGCCGTTGTTGCCGATGGGTACAAATACGCCAATTTTCATCACGAACCTCTCTTCATTACGTCGCAGGTGTAACGGTGATTTTGCAAAGGCAGTGCCAGTTTTGAAAATGGCTATGTTATTAATGTGTTAATCAGAAGTTGGTGGATTGATGCAGCTAAATGTGGACTAACTGGTCAAAAACATTGCACAGAAAACAGGCATTCATGCGCGATCGGAGTGCAGGATGTCGTGGCGAGACGGGGGTTTTGCTATGCTGAGGGCAACGCAGAATAAGGAGAGCGGGAATGACACAAGGCGCAGTGAAAACACCAGGTAAACGTTCGCAGGCGGTGAGCGCCAAGAAGCAGGCGATCCTCAGCGCGGCGCTGGAGACGTTTTCGCAGTTTGGCATTCACGGCACGCGCCTGGAGCAGGTGGCGGAGCAGTCCGGGGTATCCAAAACCAATCTGCTCTACTATTACCCGTCGAAAGAGGCGCTGTATGTCGCGGTGATGCAGCAGATCCTCGATATCTGGCTGGCGCCGCTGAAAGCGTTTCGCGAAGAGCTGGCCCCGCTGGTAGCGATCAAGGAGTACATTCGCCTGAAGCTGGAGGTGTCGCGCGATTACCCGCAGGCATCACGGCTGTTTTGTCTTGAGATGCTGCAGGGCGCGCCGCTGTTGCAGGCGGAGCTAACCGGAGATTTAAAACAGCTGGTGGACGACAAGTCGGCCATTATTGCCGGATGGGTTGCCAGCGGAAAGCTGGCCCCGGTCGATCCGCATCATTTGATCTTTATGATTTGGGCCTCCACCCAGCATTACGCTGACTTTGCGGCCCAGGTCGAGGCGGTGACCGGAAAAACGCTCCAGGACGAAGCGTTTTTCCACAGCACCCTGGAAAACGTGCAGCGGATGATTATTGAAGGGATCCGCTTGCGCTAGTTCCCCGGTGGGAGAGGGCAGCTTAAGTCGCCCTCTTCACACTGCATCAGCGAGGCCAGAAACGCTTCGCGCTCCACGGTTTTTTCCGCCAGGCACTGGTTAACAATCATTGGCTGGACGCTCCCGCCTTCCGTACCCGAACCGATAAACGCGCAGTCCGCATCGCGCAGGGTAATCCACGCCTGCTGCGCTTTTTTCAGCAGATCTCGCTGAGGGGCTGCCGCACGCTTAACGGCCGCCTGGTACGTCTGGTTGAGCTTTTTATCGGCAGCCTGGTACTGCTGCGCGCTACAGGTATTCAGTTCAAGCTGGGTGGTCGCTTTGTCGCACTCGTCGGCCAGCGCGCTGGCGCTCAGCAGCAGCGCTGCACAGGCGATAAGATATCGTTTCATATATTCCCCAATAAAATAAGGCTCCGTCTCCGGAGCCTTATTAGCACAGCGTTAACCTATTGTCATCAGACTGGCGTTACCGCCCGCCGCCGCGGTGTTGACGCTGAGCGAGCGCTCCACATACAGACGCTCCAGCAGCAGGTTGGTTTCCCCGCGCGCAAAGCCCTGCACCGAAACAATCGCCCCGCTGCGGGCCGCAACCTGCTCGCACAGCTCGCGCAGCTGATCGGAATCACCGTGGTAGATCACCGCATCAAACGGCTGTGTCAGCAGGATATCGGCTTTCGCAAAGCGAATGCGGGCCGAGACCGCCTTCGGCAGCTGTTTGGCGAGATCGCGATGCAGAGCATCTTCCGGCCACAGCACTTCACAGCCGGTTGCCATGGCGGCGGCCAGCTGTACCAGCGCGTCCTGCTCGTTATCCGCCACGCACAGCACGCGCTCGCGCGGCATCAACGTCCAGGTGTTGCGCTCGCCGGTTGGTCCCGGAAGCAGACGCTGCGTACCGGCCTGCGCCAGCTCGCCGTACTGCTGTGCGACAGCACGCAGTTCAGGACGTTTTTCCGCCCAGGCGATCAGCGCCTCCAGCGGCTGGGTCAGTACGGTTTTCAGCTGTGCATCGACCGGATACTCCGCATCCTGGCGAGCCAGGGTGACGCCCAGCGCGTTCTCCGGACGGTTCGCCAGCAGACGGTACAGGTAGAGCGGACCGCCCGCTTTCGGACCGGTGCCGGAAAGGCCTTCACCGCCGAACGGCTGTACGCCCACGACCGCGCCAACCATGTTGCGGTTAACGTACAGGTTGCCCACTTTGGCGCTGCCGGTCACCTGCGCAATGGTCTCGTCGATACGGGTATGCACGCCGAGCGTCAGGCCATAGCCGGAGGCGTTGATCTGCTCAACCAGCTCGTTGAGGTTGTTACGGTTGTAGCGCACCACGTGCAGTACCGGACCGAAGACCTCTTTTTTCAGCTCGTCAAAGCTTGCCAGCTCAATCAGCGTTGGTGGCACAAAGGTGCCGGTCCGCCACTCGCGGGCGTCTTCGCTGTTCTCGCGCACCGCCTGGAACACCGGGCGGCCTTTCGCGCGCATGCTCTGAATGTGGTTTTCAATATTGGCTTTGGCTTCCGCGTCGATCACCGGCCCAATGTCGGTGGTGAGACGGCCCGGGTTGCCCATGCGGCATTCGGCCATCGCGCCGCGCAGCATCTTCAGCGTGTGGTCTGCCACGTCATCCTGCAGGCACAGCACGCGCAGGGCGGAGCAGCGCTGACCGGCGCTGTCGAAGGCGGAGGCCAGGACGTCAACCACCACCTGCTCGGTGAGGGCGGAGGAGTCAACGATCATGGCGTTCATGCCGCCGGTTTCCGCGATGAGTGGCGTAGGACGACCCTGCGCATCCAGACGGGTGGCAATGTTGCGCTGCAGCAGCGAGGCCACTTCGGTCGAACCAGTAAACATCACGCCGCGCACGCGGTTATCGGAGGTCAGTTTGGCGCCCACGGTTTCACCGCGGCCCGGCAGCAGCTGGACCACGCCCGCCGGTACGCCTGCCTCCAGAAGAATGTTGATGCCCTGCGCGGCAATCAGCGGGGTCTGCTCTGCCGGTTTTGCCAGCACGCTGTTGCCTGCGGCCAGGGCGGCGGCAATCTGGCCGGAGAAGATCGCCAGCGGGAAGTTCCACGGGCTGATACAGACGACCGGACCCAGCGGACGGTGGGTTTCGTTATCGAAATCATCGCGCACCTGACCGGCATAGTAGTGCAGGAAGTCGACGGCCTCGCGTACTTCGGCGATGGCGTTGCTGAAGGTTTTACCCGCTTCGCGCACCAGAATGCCGATGAGCGACTGCATCTGATCTTCCATCAGCACCGCCGCGCGTTCCAGAATGGCGGCGCGCTCCTGCGGCGGCGTGGCGAACCAGATAGGGGCGTTATTCACCGCACTGTCCAGCGCCTGATCCACTTCCTCTTCTGTCGCTTCACGCACGTAGCCGACGATATCTTTTGGCTCTGCCGGGTTGATGACCGGCTGCATGTCGCCGTCATCAACGGGCTGCTCCAGCATCGGTTTGGCCTGCCACTTCTGCAGCGCGCTGTTGAGCAGGGCAGAGGAGAGGGACGCCAGACGGTGTTCGTTGGCGAGATCCAGACCCGCCGAGTTGACGCGGCCTTTGCCGTACAGCTCGCGCGGCAGGGCAATTTTTGGATGCGGCAGACCAATCTGGCCTTCCTGCGCGGCCATCTTCTCAACGGCCTGTACCGGGTCGGCCACCAGCTCGTCCAGCGGCAGCGTGGTGTCAGCGATGCGGTTAACGAAGGAGGTGTTCGCGCCGTTTTCCAGCAGACGACGAACCAGGTACGCCAGCAGGGTTTCGTGCGTGCCCACCGGAGCATAGATACGGCACGGGCGGTTTAGCTTGCCGTCCGCCACTTTACCTGTGACCTGCTCGTAAAGCGGTTCACCCATGCCGTGCAGGCACTGGAACTCGTACTGGCCTGGATAGTAGTTTTGCCCGGCCAGACTGTAGATCGCCGCCAGGGTGTGGGCGTTATGGGTAGCGAACTGCGGAAAGATCAGGTTTGGCACGCCGAGCAGCTTTTTCGCACAGGCGAGGTAAGAGACGTCGGTGTAAACCTTGCGGGTATAGACCGGGTAGCCTTCCAGACCTTCCATCTGGGCGCGTTTGATTTCGCTGTCCCAGTAGGCGCCTTTCACCAGACGGATCATCAGGCGACGGCGGCTGCGGCTGGCAAGGTCAATCAAGTAATCAATGACGAACGGGCAGCGCTTCTGGTAGGCCTGGATAACGAAGCCAATCCCGTTCCAGCCTGCCAGCTCCGGCTCGAAGCACAGTTTTTCCAGCAGATCGAGGGAGATCTCCAGACGGTCGGCCTCTTCGGCGTCGATGTTAATGCCGATGTCATACTGGCGCGCCAGCAGGGTCAGGGATTTCAGGCGCGGGTAGAGCTCTTCCATCACCCGGTCGTACTGCGCGCGGCTGTAGCGCGGGTGCAGGGCGGAGAGCTTAATCGAGATGCCCGGGCCTTCATAAATACCGCGACCGTTGGACGCTTTACCGATGGCGTGGATCGCCTGCTGGTAAGAAACCATGTAGGCCTGCGCGTCGGCGGCGGTCAGGGCCGCTTCACCGAGCATGTCGTACGAATAGCGGAAACCTTTGTCTTCCAGCTTGCGGGCGTTCGCCAGCGCTTCGGCAATGGTTTCCCCGGTCACAAACTGTTCGCCCATCAGACGCATCGCCATGTCCACGCCCTTGCGGATCAGCGGCTCGCCGCTCTTGCCGATGATGCGGTTCAGGGAGCGTGACAGGTTGGCTTCGTTATGGGTCGAAACCAGTTTGCCGGTAAACAGCAGGCCCCAGGTTGCCGCGTTAACGAACAGCGACGGGCTGCGGCCAATGTGCGAATGCCAGTTGCCGTTGCTGATCTTGTCGCGGATCAGCGCGTCGCGGGTGGCTTTATCCGGAATACGCAGCAGCGCTTCCGCCAGGCACATCAGCGCCACGCCTTCCTGAGAGGAGAGGGAGAACTCCTGCAGCAAACCCTGAACCATTCCGGCGCGGCCGGTGGCGGTTTTCTGGTTGCGCAGCTTGTCGGCTAACTGATACGCCAGGCTGTGCGCCTGTGCGGCAATGGCTTCCGGCAGGCGAGCCTGCTCCAGCAGCATCGGCACGGCGTCGGTTTCGGCGCGGCGGTAGGCGCCGGTAATGGCGGCGCGGCTGACGGACTGCGGCAGGATCTGCTCGGCAAATTCAAGGAACGGCTGATGGCTTTCGTCGCCAGCGGCCGGCGCGTCCTCGCTTTCATTGGCGGCGCCGGCGAGCAGGGCAGGCAGCTCCGGCAGGCCCTCGTCGCTCTCGAGTCTTTCGAGATAGTTAAAAATCGCCTGCTTAATTAACCAGTGCGGCGTGCGGTCAATGCGGGTTGCTGCGGTCTTAATCCGTTCGCGGGTCGCGTCATCCAGCTTAACCCCCATGGTGGTCATACCCATGCCAAAGCTCCTGTTGTTCTGTAATAGCGTTCTGTAGATAGCGTGAAATATCCTCCATGTTGCAACTTTGTGCAACCGTGTTAAATGTGACCTGGTTTGCAACCCAGAAAATGAATGGATTGTTAACGAATGGTTAGCTGGAAAAACGTGCTGGCTTTGTCGCGGAAAGCCTGGTTTTATGCGGAAGTTAACACTTTTCAAAGGTGCAACCCGTAAAAGCGTGAGCGAGTGCAACCTATAGGAAACTCGTATCAAACCGGGGATGAAATTGATGTAAATGCAGTGTTAAATCGTTTGTCAGCGGAGGGCGCATACGGCAGGATAGCGCGCCCAACCGAAACACAAGATACCGTCACCTCGTTCCGGTGATCATATAACAAGGCAACCCGGACGGTTGTCGCTCGACACTTTTGGAGAATTTGAATGGCTATTAGCACACCGATGCTGGTGACATTTCTCGTTTATATTTTTGGCATGATCCTGATAGGGTTTTTGGCGTGGCGTTCTACAAAGAACTTTGACGACTACATTCTGGGCGGACGCAGTTTAGGCCCGATGGTGACCGCACTCTCTGCGGGCGCATCCGACATGAGCGGCTGGCTGCTGATGGGGCTGCCCGGTGCGATTTTCATCTCCGGTATCTCGGAAAGCTGGATCGCAATCGGTTTGACCGTCGGCGCGTGGATCAACTGGAAGCTGGTGGCAGGCCGTCTGCGCGTGCATACCGAAGCCAATAACAACGCCCTGACGCTGCCGGATTACTTCACCGGACGTTTTGAAGATAACAGCCGCATCCTGCGTATTATCTCTGCGGTGGTTATCCTGCTGTTCTTCACCATCTACTGCGCCTCCGGCATCGTGGCCGGCGCGCGCCTGTTCGAAAGCACCTTCGGCATGAGCTACGAAACCGCTCTGTGGGCCGGTGCCGCTGCGACCATTCTCTATACCTTCGTGGGCGGGTTCCTGGCGGTAAGCTGGACCGACACCGTGCAGGCGAGCCTGATGATCTTCGCCCTGATCCTGACCCCGGTGATTGTGATTTTCACCGTTGGCGGCTTTGGCGAATCGCTGGAAGTGATCAAGCAGAAGAGCATTGAAAACGTCGACATGCTGAAAGGGCTGAACTTCGTGGCCATCGTCTCTCTGATGGGCTGGGGTCTGGGCTACTTCGGTCAGCCGCACATTCTGGCGCGCTTTATGGCGGCGGATTCTCACCACACCATCGTACATGCCCGTCGCATCAGTATGACGTGGATGATCCTGTGTCTGGCGGGTGCGTGCGCTGTTGGCTTCTTCGGTATCGCCTACTTCAGCAACAACCCGGCGCAGGCGGGTGCGGTGAACCAGAACGCCGAACGCGTGTTCATTGAGCTGGCGCAGATTCTGTTTAACCCGTGGATTGCCGGTATTCTGCTCTCCGCGATCCTGGCGGCGGTGATGTCCACCCTGAGCTGCCAGCTGCTGGTCTGCTCCAGTGCGATCACCGAAGACCTCTATAAAGCCTTCCTGCGTAAAAACGCAAGCCAGAAAGAGCTGGTGTGGGTCGGGCGCTTCATGGTGCTGGCGGTAGCGCTGGTGGCGATTGCGCTGGCGGCTAACCCGGAGAACCGCGTGCTGGGTCTTGTTAGCTACGCGTGGGCGGGCTTCGGTGCGGCATTTGGTCCGGTCGTCCTGTTCTCCGTCATGTGGTCCCGTATGACCCGTAACGGCGCGCTGGCGGGAATGATTATCGGTGCGGTGACCGTTATCGTCTGGAAACAGTTCGCCTGGCTGGGCCTGTACGAAATCATTCCTGGCTTCATCTTCGGCAGCATCGGTATCGTGGTGTTTAGCCTGCTGGGTAAAGCGCCGTCTGCCTCCATGCAGAAACGCTTTGCGGAAGCCGACGCGCATTACCACACTGCGCCGCCGTCTAAGCTTCAGGCAGAATAATTTTTCTCGCTGCACAATACAGGCCGGGTGAGCGCAAG
Source organism: Enterobacter sp. 148H3 (assembly GCF_034107425.1). NCBI lineage: Bacteria > Pseudomonadati > Pseudomonadota > Gammaproteobacteria > Enterobacterales > Enterobacteriaceae > Enterobacter > Enterobacter sp. 148H3. Next base: position 126,162 of record NZ_JAWNEI010000012.1, read on the forward strand.
CGCCACCCGGCTTTTTTCTTGCCAAAATCCGTAATTTCCTGTGATATCCATGTGCTTATAACAATGAGGATAGCGAAGCATGACAATCAAAACAGGGTTAATGGCGGCGGCATTATTGATGCTGGCGGGCTGCAACGCGCCATCGCAGCATGCGGCGGTGGAGACCTGCAAAGCGGATAACCAGATGCAGCAAACCACGCTCTATTTCGGCTTAAACCGTCCTGCCGGGGCACAGATTACCAGCAACGAGTGGCAGCAGTTTGTTGACCAGGACGTGACGCCACGCTTTCGCGATGGCTTAACGGTGTTTGATGCGCGCGGGCAATGGCTGGGGAACGACGGGAAAGTGGCGCGCGAGCCGAGCAAGGCGTTGATGCTGATACATGGAAAAGATGCGCAGAGCGAGAAGAACATCGAAGCGTTGCGCGGGATTTATAAGTCACGCTTCGCGCAGGAGTCGGTGATGCGTGTCGACCAGCCGGTGTGCGTGCAGTTTTAATGAAAACGGCGGGAATTCCCGCCGTTGTTGTTTTGTAGGCCGGGTATGCGAAGCGCCACCCGGCATTGCATCAGAGCACCAACCCCGCAAAGCTCGCCGACAGTAAACTTACCAGCGTTGCTCCATACACCAGACGCAGGCCGAAACGCGACACCACGTTCCCCTGCTGCTCGTTAAGACCCTTAATCGCTCCGGCCACAATGCCGATGGATGCGAAGTTCGCGAACGACACCAGGAAGACGGATAAAATCCCTAGCCCGCGCGGGGACATCTGATGAGCGATTTTTTGCAGCTCAATCATCGCCACAAATTCATTCGCCACCAGCTTAGTCGCCATAATACTGCCCGCGTTCAGGGCGTCACCCAGCGGAATACCCACCAGCCACGCCAGGGGATAAAATACATAGCCCAGAATCTGCTGGAAACTCATGCCAAATACGCTAGAGAAGAGGGCGTTAACGGCGCTAATAAGCGCGATAAAGCCAATCAGCATCGCCAGAATAATCATCGCCACTTTAAAACCGGCCAGAATATACTCGCCGAGCATTTCGAAGAAGCTCTGCGATTCATGCAGTTTTTCCAGCTTGATATCCGGCTCCGCTTCCGGGCGTGCCGGGTTGATGACCGAAAGAATAATAAAGGTGCTGAACATGTTCAGAATCAGCGCCGCGACGACAAAGTTAGCATCGAGCATGGTCATATACGCCCCGACAATCGACAGGGAGACCGTCGACATCGCCGTGGCTGCCATGGTGAAGAGACGACGGGAAGAGAGATCCCCCAGCACGCCCTTGTAGGCAATGAAGTTTTCCGACTGGCCGAGTATCAGCGAGCTAACCGCGTTAAAGGATTCCAGCTTACCCATGCCGTTCAGTTTCGACAGCAGCGTACCGATCACCCGAATAAAAATCGGCAGGATCCGCCAGTGCTGAAGAATACCAATCAGCGCGGAAATAAAAATAATTGGGCAAAGCACGCCGAGGAAAATGAACGCCAGCCCTTTTTCACCCATACCGCCAAAGACGAAATTGGTGCCTTCGCCAGCAAATTTGAGCAGTGACTCAAAAAATCCCGAAACGTATTTAATCAGGAATAACCCGCTTTCGGCGTGCAGGAAAAAGAACGCCAGGGCAATTTCAATGACAATCAGCTGTAAAACAAAACGAATGCGAATTTTTCGGCGGTCGAAACTTACCAGCCAGGCAAGCGCGAGAATAATAACCAGCGCCAGCAGGAAATGGACAATTTTAAACATAATTTATTTTCACCAGGTGTTTGAGGCGGATATTTAGCCACAGCCCTGAATCAGCGTAAATGGGCATTTTCGTTATAACTTATAAAGTTGAACGTAACGTATGTAACTATTATCAGGCTGGGCGTTTACAACTCGTCATCAAAACACCGCACATTTCGCTTGTTTTTCTTTTCGCCGTAATGATAATCACTATCACAAGAATTTACCTTTCTTTGCATCAGTTGACCGCGATAAACATTTAAGGTGTCGGCATGTTTGTTCCATTTCTCATTATGTTACGTGAAGGGCTCGAAGCCGCCCTTATCGTGAGCCTCATCGCCAGTTATCTGAAGCGAACCCAGCGCGGACGCTGGATTGGCGTCATGTGGGTCGGGGTATTCCTTGCCGCGGCGCTCTGCCTGGGCTTAGGTGTCCTCATCAACGAAACCACCGGCGAGTTCCCGCAGAAAGAGCAGGAGCTGTTTGAAGGTATCGTCGCCGTGATTGCGGTGGTGATCCTCACCTGGATGGTGTTCTGGATGCGTAAAGTCTCGCGTAACGTGAAGGTGCAGCTGGAGCAGGCGGTGGACAATGCCCTGCAGAAGGGGAACAACCACGGCTGGGCGCTCATTATGATGGTCTTTTTCGCCGTCGCGCGTGAAGGCCTGGAGTCTGTTTTCTTCCTGCTGGCGGCGTTTCAGCAGGATGTGGGGATCTGGCCGCCGCTCGGGGCCATGCTGGGTCTCGCCACGGCCGTGGTGCTTGGTTTCCTGCTGTACTGGGGCGGTATCCGCCTGAACCTGGGCGCTTTCTTCAAGTGGACCAGCCTGTTTATTCTGCTGGTGGCGGCAGGGCTGGCGGCAGGGGCGATTCGCGCCTTCCATGAAGCGGGCCTGTGGAACCACTTCCAGGACGTCGCGTTCGACCTTAGCAACGTGCTCTCCACGCACTCTCTGACCGGCACTCTGCTCGAAGGTATCTTCGGCTATCAGGAAACGCCGAGCGTCAGCGAAGTGGCGATTTACTTTATCTATCTGGTTCCGGCGCTGGTGCTGTTCGCAATGCCGCCGCGTACCGGCACGCAGGCGTCTCGCGTTACGCCATAATAGTTGATTTAGTTACAACATACTTTTTAAAGGGAAGAGTCATGGCAATTCAGTTCCGTCGTAGTGCGTTATGCGCAGGCATTGCCGCGCTGTTCGCTTCTGCATTCTCCGCCTGGGGCGCGGATGTTCCTCAGGTTAAAGTCACCGTTAATGATAAGCAGTGTGAGCCGATGACCCTCACGGTGAACAGCGGCAAAACCCAGTTTATTATTCAGAACCACAGCCAGAAGGCGCTGGAATGGGAGATCCTGAAAGGCGTTCTGGTGGTGGAAGAGCGTGAAAATATCGCTCCTGGCTTCAGCCAGAAGATGACCGCCAACCTGCAGCCGGGCGAGTATGAGATGACCTGCGGCCTGCTGACCAACCCTAAAGGGAAGCTGATCGTCAAAGGTGAAGCGACGGCCGATGCGGCGAAAGGCGCTGCGGTGCTGAGCCTGGGCGATGCGATTACCGCGTATAAAGCGTACGTCACGAAAGAGACGGCAGATCTGGCAGCGGCAACCAAAGCCTTTACCGATGCGGTGAAGGCCGGTGACATCGAAAAAGCGAAATCCCTCTATGCGCCAACACGTCAGCACTACGAGCGTATCGAGCCGATCGCCGAGCTGTTCTCTGACCTTGATGGCAGCATCGACGCCCGCGAAGATGATTTCGAGCAGAAGGCCGCCGATCCGAAATTCACCGGTTTCCACCGTCTGGAGAAAGCCCTGTTTGGCGACAACTCCACCAAAGGGATGGAGAAATACGCTGAGCAGCTGAACGGCGACGTGCTGGAGCTGCAAAAGCGCATCAGCGAGCTGGCCTTCCCGCCGTCAAAAGTGGTGGGCGGCGCGGCCGGCCTGATTGAAGAAGTAGCCGCGAGCAAAATCAGCGGCGAAGAAGATCGCTACAGCCATACCGACCTGTGGGACTTCCAGGCCAACGTCGACGGCGCGCAGAAAATCGTTAACCTCCTGCGTCCTCAGCTGCAGAAAGAGAACGGCGAGCTGCTGGGCAAGGTGGATGCCAACTTCAAAAAAGTCGACACCATCCTGGCGAAGTACCGCACCAAAGACGGGTTTGAGACCTACGACAAGCTGACCGACGCTGACCGTAACGCGCTGAAAGGCCCGATTACCGCCCTGGCGGAAGATCTCTCCCTGCTGCGTGGCGTACTGGGTCTGGACTAAGCACGATGAATAAGCATAGCGAGAACGACGTGGTTGAGCCTTCCCGTCGTCGGTTGTTAAAAGGGGTAGGGGCGCTGGGGGGCGCGCTTGCTCTGGCTGGCGGGTGTCCGGTAGCGCACGCGGCGAAACCGCAAAGCGCGCCCGGCACGCTGTCACCCAATGCCCGCATGGAGACGCAGCCGTTTTATGGCGAGCATCAGGCGGGCATCCTGACGCCGCAGCAGGCGTCGATGATGCTGGTGGCCTTTGATTCGCTGGCCAGCGATAAAGCCGATCTGGAACGTCTGTTCCGCCTGCTGACGAAGCGCATTGCGTTTCTCACCGCCGGTGGACCGGCGCCCGATACGCCGAACCCGCGTCTGCCGCCAATGGACTCCGGCATTCTGGGGCCGTTTATCGCCCCTGACAACCTGACCATTACCGTTTCGCTGGGGGAATCGCTGTTTGATACACGCTATGGGCTGGCAAAACAGAAGCCGAAAGCGCTGCAGAAAATGACGCGTTTCCCGAATGACTCGTTGGACGCTGCGCTGTGTCATGGCGACCTGCTTCTGCAAATTTGTGCCAACACCCAGGATACGGTGATCCACGCCCTGCGCGACATCATCAAGCACACGCCGGATCTGCTAAGCGTGCGCTGGAAGCGGGAAGGGTTTATCTCGGACCACGCCGCCCGCAGCAAGGGGAAAGAGACCCCGGTGAACCTGCTGGGCTTCAAGGACGGCACGGCCAACCCGGACAGCCGCGATGGTGCGCTCATGAAGGAGGTGGTGTGGGTCACTGCCGATCAGGGCGAACCGGCATGGGCGGTGGGCGGCAGCTACCAGGCGGTGAGGATTATCCAGTTCCACGTGGAGTTCTGGGACCGCACGCCGCTCAAAGAGCAGCAGACGATCTTCGGTCGCGATAAGCAAAGCGGCGCGCCGCTCGGCATGAAGAACGAGCATGACGTGCCCGACTACGCCAGCGATCCTAATGGCGATGTGATTGCGCTGGACAGCCACATTCGTCTGGCCAATCCTCGCACCAAAGAGACGCAGTCCAGTCTGATGATGCGTCGGGGATACAGCTACTCGCTCGGCGTGACTAACTCCGGTCAGCTCGATATGGGGCTGCTGTTCGTCTGCTACCAGCACGATCTGGAAAAGGGCTTCCTCACCGTGCAGAAGCGCTTAAACGGAGAGGCGCTGGAAGAGTACATTAAACCTATCGGCGGAGGCTATTTCTTTGCCCTGCCGGGCGTGCGCGACAGCAGCGCGTATCTCGCTCAGAGTCTTATTGAAGCCTGATAATTGTCCCTGCGACGATTCGCAGGGACATTATTTTTTCATATGACTATCCTGCTGTTATATTTCTGTAATATTTCTATATGAGACTGATTTCAACTGTAGGGACAGTCCTAAAAGTTGCATTCAGGTAAAATAAATGTTGCATTTATGATAACTCCTGATGTACTTAAGATAAGACAGCGGTAGTTCCCGGCAGTGATGCTGAATCACTATGGAGATCGCGAATGGTTGCGTCCTGTACTGGACAAGGTAAACATAACAACCGCAGCACCCGGCGCGGAGGCTCAGACTCCGGCAGCGATTTCCTCACCACTAAATTTTCCCCCCTCCCTCAAGAATCTGATTCGACCGACGTGCAGAACGGTGCGCGTAGCTGTTCCGTATCGTCATCCGATAGTGCAAGCAATGGCTTACAAGGAAGCCAACCCTCTGATGTTCGTGCGCATAATCGTGCCGACGCTGGCGCGTGTGATGAATACCAACAACTCAAGGTGCTATCCATGGGAAGACAAAAAGCAGTGATCAAAGCTCGTCGCGAAGCAAAACGTGTGCTGAGACGGGATTCACGTAGCCATAAACAGCGTGAAGAAGAATCGGTCACCTCGCTTGTGCAGATGAGTGGCGTAGAAGCAATTGGCATGGCCCGAGACAGCCGTGATAATTCTCCAATTGTGGCGCGCAATGAGGCTCAGGCGCACTACCTGAATGCTATCGAGAGTAAACAGCTCATCTTTGCAACCGGTGAAGCCGGATGCGGGAAAACCTGGATCAGTGCAGCCAAAGCGGCGGAAGCGCTGATCCATAAGGACGTGGAAAGAATCATTGTTACCCGTCCGGTACTGCAGGCTGATGAAGATCTCGGCTTCTTGCCCGGTGATATTTCGGAGAAGTTTGCCCCGTACTTCAGGCCCGTCTATGACGTGCTGGTGAAGCGGCTGGGTGCATCCTTCATGCAGTACTGCCTGCGGCCAGAGATTGGCAAGGTGGAAATCGCGCCGTTCGCCTATATGCGCGGACGTACATTTGAAAATGCGGTCGTCATTCTTGACGAGGCTCAGAACGTGACCGCTGCGCAAATGAAGATGTTTTTAACGCGCCTCGGGGAGAACGTGACGGTTATCGTTAACGGCGATATTACCCAGTGTGACCTGCCGTCCGGCGTTAAATCCGGACTGAGCGACGCCATGTCACGTTTTGAGGAAGATGAGATGATTGGGGTGGTACGTTTCACCAAAGAGGACTGCGTGCGATCGGCGCTCTGCCAGCGCACGCTGCAAGCGTATTACTGAGTTTGCTGTTGCGTTCAAGGCCCGGGAAACCGGGCTTTGATTTTGTGCGGGCAGCCTGTTCGCTGCGCTCACAGTCTGTCCAACTGGCTGCGCCAGTTGTCGAACCCCGGTCGGGGATTCTCATCCCCCCTTTTCGGAGAATATAAAAGAAAAAAGCCCGTACTTTCGTACGAGCTCTCATCTTAAATATGGCGGTGAGGGGGGGATTCGAACCCCCGATACGTTGCCGTATACACACTTTCCAGGCGTGCTCCTTCAGCCACTCGGACACCTCACCATATTGTTTTGCTGCCTGACCGCTTGGGGGGCAACGGGGCGCTACTATAGGGAGTTGCGCTGACACGGTCAAGCAGATTTTCAGCTTTAGTGCCTGTTCGGTTAAGCAATAATCAGCTCCACGGTTTTTCGCCGTGGAGCAGGGGATTAACGCTGCGAATCGAGAACTTCACGGTTTAAGCGGGCGCTGGATCTCGGAGATCACAGCGGCAGTCCTCCTTTATTACGTTCAGATCTGGCCGAAGCGGCCGGAATTGAAATCACGAATGGCTTCATTGATTTCACTCTTAGTGTTCATCACAAACGGGCCATAGCCCGCGATCGGTTCATTCAGCGGCTCGCCGGCCATCAACAGCACTTTTGCATCGCTGTTCGCCTCCAGGTGTAGTTTGTCACCTTCCTGACTCAATACGACCAGCTGGGCTTCACCCGCCTGAGTTGCACCGTTCACCGTGATGTTGCCTTCAAGCACGACCAGCGCCGTGCTCCAGCCTTCAGGCTTATTGAGCGTCAGATGGCATCCCTGGTTCAGCGCGATGTCCCAGACGTTAAGCGGCGAGAAGGTGTGCGCCGGGCCTGTCACCGTGTCGTAGCGACCGGCAATAACTCGCAGCGAACCGCTGTTATCCGGCAGCGTCACCACCGGGATGTCGGCTTTCGTGATGCTCTGGTAGCCCGGTGCCGCCATCTTGTCTTTCGCCGGCAGGTTGACCCAAAGCTGCATCATTTTCAGTTCCCCGCCTTTCTGTGAGAACGCGCTGGAGTGGAACTCCTCGTGCAAAATGCCTGCCCCTGCGGTCATCCACTGCACGTCGCCGGGACCAATGACGCCGCCTTTACCCGTGGAGTCGCGATGCTCCACTTCACCGGCATAGACGATAGTGACCGTTTCAAAACCCCGGTGAGGGTGTTGGCCTACGCCGCGTTTCGCGCCATCAGCAGGAAAGGTATATGGGCCCGCGTAGTCCAGCAGCAGGAACGGGCTGAGCGGCTCGCCGTGCGTCTGATAAGAAAACATTGAACGGACCGGGAAACCATCGCCAACCCAGTGCTGGCGGGGAGCGGTATAAACGCCTGTTACGTTTTTCATGATTAACTCCTGATGTTCTGTTGATGTAATTAGCTTATATTCAGGTTCAATATCCCGGTAGATAGTGAAAATGGCATTCACTGTTCTGAAAATAGAACGATGAGGTTTTATGCAGGATCTCAATGACTTTGTCTGGTTTGTGAAGGTGGTGGACTTCGGTGGCTTTGCTGCGGCGGGAAGGGCGCTTGACCTGCCAAAGTCCAGGCTAAGCCGCCGGATAGCGCAGCTGGAAGAGCGTCTTGGCGTACGGCTCATCCATAGAACAACCCGGCATTTTACGGTGACCGAGGTCGGCCAGACGTTCTATCAGCACTGCAAAGCGATGATGGTGGAGGCCGAGGCTGCCGAGGAAGCCGTGGCGGCACTGCAGGCCGAACCGCGCGGTATCGTCAGGATCACGTGCCCGATAACCTTACTGCATGTCCACGTTGGTCCGATGCTGGCAAGATTTATGGCGCGCTACCCCGGGATCAATCTTCAGCTTGAGGCGACTAACCGGCGGGTAGATCTGGTGGGAGAGGGCGTGGATATCGCGATCCGCGTACGCCCGCGTCCGTTTGATGACAGTGACCTGGTGTTAAGGGTGCTGGCTGACCGGGGGCATTGCCTGGTGGCAAGCCCGGCGTTGATTGCCCGTCTGGGGGAACCGTCAATGCCGTCTGAACTCAGCGCCTGGCCTGGATTAAGTATGGGGGAGGGAAAGCACAACCATAAGTGGGCACTTTCCGGACCCGACGGGGCGAAAGCGGAGATCCATTACCATCCCCGTTTGATCAGTACGGATATGCTCGCGCTGCGTGAAGCCGCCATGGCAGGTATTGGCGTGGTGCAGTTGCCGATTTTGATGGTGAAGGAGCAGCTTGTGTCCGGTGAGCTGGTCCGGGTGCTTGAGGCATGGGAACCCAGACGGGAAGTGATTCACGCCGTTTATCCTTCAAGACGCGGTTTGCTGCCCTCCGTTAGGGCGCTGGTGGATTTTCTGACCGAAGAGTATGCGAAGATGGTGGAAGAGTAGTTTTTTCCGGGTCGGGTAAGCGCAGCGCCACTCGACATGAGTTTCGCACAGAGCCACAAGGTTTGAACCCCCCCCTGTATGCGGGCAACATGCGAAAAAAAAGCCCGCATTTTCATGCGAGCTCTTCTTTAAATATGGCGGTGAGGGGGGGATTCGAACCCCCGATACGTTGCCGTATACACACTTTCCAGGCGTGCTCCTTCAGCCACTCGGACACCTCACCATATTGTCATCCCGTTGTTGACGGGACGGGCGCTAATGTAAGGAAAAGCCGAACTGCCGTCAACTCACTTTTTCAGTAATTTAGCGCGTTTAGACAAACTTCAGGCAATATGATTCTTAAATGTGCATAAAATGCCTCTTTTATCAGCAACGCGGTTTCCTTATAAATTTGTTATGCTGACAATCCACTTGAAAATGAAAGCAAAACAGCGCAATAAAAGGCAGGAATGACCATGGATATTCTCTTCTATCACCCTACATTTGATAACGCTTACTGGATTGACGCACTTTCGGCGGCGCTGCCCGGCGCACGCGTACGCGAGTGGAAGCGCGGCGATAATGAACATGCTGACTATGCGCTGGTCTGGCATCCTCCGGTAGAAATGCTCCAGGGCCGCAAGCTGAAGGCCGTTTTTGCCCTGGGAGCCGGCGTGGATTCCATTCTGAGCAAACTTAAGGCACACCCTGAAATGCTGCCGGAAGACGTTCCACTGTTCCGCCTGGAAGATACCGGAATGGGCCAGCAGATGCAGGAATATGCCGTGAGCCAGGTTCTGCACTGGTTCCGCCGCTTTGATGACTATCAGGCATTTAAACAGCAGGCCCGCTGGGAGCCGCTGCCGGATTATCGTCGTGAAGACTTTACCATCGGCATCCTCGGCGCGGGCGTGCTTGGCTCAAAAGTGGCTGAAGCCCTTGCTCCGTGGGGCTTTCCGCTGCGCTGCTGGAGTCGCAGCCGCAAAGATTATCCGGGCGTAGAGAGCTTTGCCGGGACGGATGAACTCCCGGCCTTTCTGAACGGGACGCGCGTGCTCATCAACCTGCTGCCCAATACGGCGGAAACGGTCGGTATCATTAATGAAGCGTTGCTCAATCAGCTCGTCGATCGGAGCTACCTGATGAACCTGGCGCGCGGGGTGCATCTGGTCGAGCCCGATCTGCTGAAGGCGCTGGACAGTGGAAAGCTTAAAGGTGCCATGCTGGATGTCTATAGCCGTGAGCCGCTACCCGCGGAAAGCCCGCTTTGGGCGCACCCGCGCGTCGCGATGACCCCTCACGTGGCCGCCGTGACGCGTCCGGCAGAAGCGGTGGCGTATATATCACATACCATCAGCGAACTGGAAAAGGGTAACCCGGTCACCGGCCAGGTCGACAGACAGCGCGGCTACTGAGATAAACCCGGCGTTCGCCGGGTTTTTGCTAATATTCGCCGCTGATAACTGCTATCCTTTGGAAAAACCGCAGAGGAGAGAGAGATGTATCCCGTTGACCTGCATATGCACACCGTCGCCAGTACCCACGCTTATAGCAACCTCCATGATTATATCGCCCAGGCGAAGCTTAAAGGCATCAAGCTGTTCGCGATCACCGATCATGGCCCGGATATGGCTGATGCGCCGCACTACTGGCATTTTGTGAATATGCGGATCTGGCCACGTCTGGTGGACGGCATTGGGATACTGCGCGGCATTGAGGCAAACATCAAAAATACCGACGGTGAGATCGACTGCACCGGCCCGATGCTGACGTCTCTTGACCTTATCCTCGCCGGCTTCCATGAGCCGGTTTTTGCTCCTCAGGATAAAGAGACCAATACCGCGGCGATGATTGCCACCATTGCCAGCGGCAATGTGCACATTATCAGCCATCCCGGTAACCCAAAATATCCGATTGATATTCAGGCTGTCGCGCAGGCGGCAGCGAAGCACCGCGTGGCGCTGGAGATTAATAACTCCTCTTTTGTTCACTCGCGTAAGGGCAGTGAAGCCAACTGTCGCGCCGTGGCGGCCGCCGTGCGTGATGCGGGCGGCATGGTGGCGTTGGGCTCAGATTCCCATACCGCGTTCACGCTGGGTGATTTCAGCGAGTGCCTGAAAGTGCTGAATGATGTTAACTTCCCGGAAGCGCAAATCCTGAACGTGACCCCACGCCGCATGCTCGATTTCCTTGAGTCCCGCGGAATGGAGCCGATTGCCGAATTTGCCGATCTTTAATTGTGTAATGGAATAATAAAAATGAACGAGTTTTCCATCCTCTGCCGCGTGCTGGGTACGCTCTATTATCGCCAGCCGCAAGACCCGCTGTTGGTTCCGCTTTTTACGTTGATTCGTGAAGGCAAACTGGCGCAGAACTGGCCGCTGGAACAGGATGATTTACTGGAACGTCTGCAAAAAAGCTGCGACATGCAGCAGATTGCGACGGACTACAATGCGCTGTTTGTCGGCGATGAGTGCCGCGTTTCGCCATACCGCTCAGCCTGGCAGGACGGGGCGACGGAAGCCGAAGTCCGCGCTTTCCTCTCCACCCGCGGTATGCCGCTGAGCGATACGCCGGCGGATCATATCGGTACGCTGCTGCTTGCTGCCTCCTGGATCGAAGACAACGCCGGGGATGATGAGAACGAAGCTATTGAAACCCTGTTCGAAACGTACCTGCTGCCGTGGGTCGGAACATTCCTTGGTAAAGTCGAAGCGCATGCTACCTCGCCATTCTGGAGAACGCTGGCACCGCTGACCCGCGACGCGATCGCGGCGATGTGGGATGAGCTGGAAGAAGAGAATGAAGAGTGATTTAGATCACATAAATTCTGCAACTACGCATTTCAATTTGCACATAATGTGCTTCTGATCGCATTTCTATGGTGCGCTTCTGCTAAGATGCGCGCCATGAACATATTACTTTGTATCGCAATAACGACGGGCATTCTCTCCGGGCTTTGGGGATGGGTGGCCATGTCTCTCGGATTACTCAGCTGGGCCGGATTCCTTGGCTGTACGGCCTATTTCGCCTGCCCGCAGGGGGGCGTCAAAGGGCTCTTTATCTCTGGCTGCACCCTGATGAGCGGCGTTATCTGGGCGCTGGTGATCATGAAAGGCAGCGCGCTGGCGCCGCATCTGGAGATGCTGGGATACGTGATGACGGGCGTTGTTGCCTTTTTAATGTGCATCCAGGCTAAGCATCTGCTGCTTTCATTTGTTCCTGGAACCTTTATGGGGGCGTGTGCGACCTTTGCAGGGCAGGGTGACTGGAAGCTGGTGGTCCCCTCACTGGTGCTGGGGTTGCTGTTTGGCTATGCCATGAAAAACAGTGGTCTTTGGCTGGCGTCGCGGCGGGAAAAAGCGCAAAACGTCACGGCAGTGAGCGAATAAAAAAAGGCGAGATGATCATCTCGCCTTTTTTATGCGCTTCCTGTCAGGATTCCGGAGGGACTGACATATCGCGGTATTTCACCAGTATCGGGTTCTGCACGTCTGCTTTGTTTTGCAGATCCCACAGCCCGCGGTCAATACCGTCGTTGATTAAGAAGATCACGCCGGTTTCAATGGCTGACATCAGACACATCATGACCGGCTCGTTGGAGGTGTAGCCAATTTCACCCTCCAGCAAACGCTGGTAATCGATGAAGCGGAATACCCCTGCCTGAACTTCATAGGACAGTATGGTTTTGCTGGTGTTCACCGAAGAGAGCACTTCGCCTGTACTGACGTTGACCACACGCAGGTTAACGGCAATTTGGTCGAGCTGGTATTGGGTATCCGCGCCGATACCGAAATACCGCGCGCCCGCTCCACCCGATTTAACGTTACTTTCGTAGCCAATAATCGATCCTTCAATCATCACGTTCGCTGCCGCCAGAGATTCCAGAGGCGTACGGTTATTGGCCGCGACGGTACCATTTTCCTGTGCTGCACGAATGATTTTACGTTCATTCAACAGGTTCTGGAGACCCTGACGTTCCAGGGGAATAAACCAGTGCGAATCCTTGAGCGCGGTAACCAGCATCGCGGTGGCGCTTTGCGGCACGGCCGTGGAGAAGTTACTTGCCGGGTAAGGTTTGAATTGCCCGGTTTCATCCTGAATGTTGTATACGGAGACAAATATTTTCCCCGTTGGAGCAGGTAAATGCGTTAAATCACGATAACTCTGGGCCCGAGGCATTAATGTAGGTTTTGCAGCTTCTTTAGGTGGAGCAGTTAAACAACCGCTCAATAAGCACACTGCAACAAAAATCAGGAAGCGCTGCATGATCGTTGTCCTTATTTAGCTATTGTTTAAAAGTCAGTTGAATTACTTTGTAGACCGGAAACCTGAATGGTGGAGATTCTTCCGGTTTTACGATCGGTCACGTTCAACTGAAGCTGTCCGTCAGTGTTGGCGATATCAACGATAAAGTCGTTGGTCACCATCCGGCCGGGTTTACCGGTATTAATGTTGGTCAGTAACCCACCTAAAATCTGCGACTGAATAGCTTGAGTGAAGTTGTCCAGTGCGGACGGGGTATCAATGCTAAAATCCTTTAAGCTGGGATCCTTATAGGAGTTTTGCGCCTGAGCTTCATTCAGCAGGAACGCGCCGTTGTTAGGGTTACCGCCAAAGTTAGGGTTACGGAACTGAAACGTCATGTTTCCGGCCCAGCTTATGGGTGTTATCAGCATTATCGAAACAACTGCATATGCAATACGCATGACAGCCTCCGCATATCGGTTCGCTAGAACTCGTCTTTTGCTAAATCGCTGGTGCTTAATAGGGCTTTATCTATTTGCAGGCGATTAATAGCGTCTTCTGATTGTGCCAGTGCCAGGGCTACGTTTTTATCGAAGTCCATTTTTGTGGGGAATAAAAACGTTTGATAAATAACGTACTGATTAGCCGTTATTGTTATCCAACTTCCCCATCGTGCACTGGGCCGCTCATTGATTGTTATATTTCCGGTATAAGTACTGTCCCATTTATCACTAAAGGCACGGTAAAAACTGTGCCCGACCGATGAGACAGTGTGGTCTGTTAACAATCCGGGAACTTCGACCTCGACGGCCTTCAGATTCCCGGCAGCGAGCAGGAAACTCGCTGCGGCGATCCAACTCAACGTGCGCTTCATGTGATTAACGCCTGAGGTTATCGTTTGCCCACGAAACAGCCTGAGTTCTGTTTTTTACAGCTATCTTCTTGAAAAGATTATAAAGGTGCGTCTTTACCGTATTTTCGCTGATAAATAACGAACGGGCGATTTCAATATTTGAAGCACCAATGCGTAACTTATTCAGGATCTCTTTCTCACGGTGCGTGAGCAGTGCTGACTCTGAGCTGTTATAACGATAATTTCCCGAGTGCGTGATGAGATAACTGGCAAGCTTTTGCGAAAAATAACACTCTCCGCGCAATATACCTTGCAGACCCTCAACTACCCGGTCTTCTTCTTCTGTGACGTAGAACACGCCATTGATATGCGGCCAGCTTTCAATATCTCTGAAAGGATATTCATCAGGCGTATTCAACAATAGCACGCGGATATTGTTGTTTTTCCTGCTTAAAATATCTTGCCAGTAATGGATAAGTTTTTTATCCGCTTCCATCATATCGAAAAGAATGATGCTGCCAGGTGCAATATCATCAAAAGAACGTTGAATATTATGCAATTTCCCGTTCAGTGATAAAGATTGCTTTAAATGTTGTAATAATGCTGTCGCTTGCAGAGAAGGTTTTGTGATCAACAGTAATGTATGACCATGTAAACTATGGACTTCATTATACATGATGAAACCCCACTTTATTTGGCACCTGGCAGCTGTCCTCCTGTTTAAAAGAGGACACCAGAAGTACTGACAGATGTTGCACTGCTGTGTGTAGAATCAGACCATAACCTCCACGGGGAGGTAAATATAAAACCAATTTCGTACATCTAATTTCAATCTAGCTTTTACGAAGTTTAAAGCAAGTGTTAAACATGTAACATAATGTAAAAATCAATATTAATTTGTGAAATTCGGTTGTTTTGAATGGCGAGAATTGATGAGAAAGTTGTACACATAAATAGATC
>NZ_JAWNEI010000013.1:0-109143 GCF_034107425.1 Enterobacter sp. 148H3
AATACACACTTAGAATACTAAATAGTAAGAATGATGGGTTGCAATATTGACGACTAGCGTTTTTCATTCATCATAGCCAATTTTATTAAACTATTCTTATATTTTACACCTGCATCCGATTTTTTCACATCAAATATATCGTCCAGAAATGGATAACACCCCCATAAATACTCACTTGTGAAATACAAAGAATGCCAGGCGTAGAATGTTTACAAGCGTCATAAACACATTTCGATTTATATAACCCACTAAAAATCGCCACAGGAAATATGCACTTCGGTCGAACAACGTTGCGAAGTACGCCGCAGTTTTTTGATATATACCATTAGAAAGTAACCCGTCACAGAACAATTTAGAGTAGCCGTTCCTGACCTGGGCATCCATGTGTTCTTTGTCACAGCAGGAATTAGGATTATGTGTGATAATTCTAATCTCGCAGGTTTAGAATGTCATCACACAACCGACTAGCCGAACTAAACGAACTCCATTACCTTGCGAACTGCATTTCTTAAAACTTAACGACCAAGATTATTACTAAACTCTCGGTCCAGGAAAAGCAGAAACTCTTTTCCAGAGCGCAGGTTAAGTTTAGCCGCAGCACTCGCCGTTTGTTGATACACCGTTTTTTCACTTAAACCAATTCTGCGCGCTATGTTTTTAATCGAGTTTCTCGAACTGTAGTATTGAGCAAACAAACGCTCGCTATCAGTCAGCGCTACCAGTCTTCTACACTCGTAAATACGCTCCAGCACAGCCTTTAGGCTATAACCAGTATGCATTTGATTCTTCAATACTGTGAGCGGTGAATCAAGAGAAATGACATTCAAAGGAAATAATATCTTTGAGCCAATATCATCCCCCACCAATAGAATTCGGCGACAAGATACCAAATCCCTGGAGTATATTTCGTATAATATATCTATAAGTGCATTGAAAGATTCAGTATCAATTACACAGGTATCTTCTGTTAAATTAAGCTCATCGTAAACAGAGTGAAGCGCAAGTCGCAGGAAATTATTTTTCGTAAGTACAACCAATGCCATAAAGTTTCACCACACCCAACCAGCACAAAAATATTGCGTGAATTTGCAAAAAGAATAACCTTTAGTATAAAAACAGCCTTATACACTTTAAAAATCATTGCGATACCAATATACCAGGCCACATCATTTATTCGTCATACTGTTTTTAGCGCCAGAAATAAGGAGGTGTCCGTTATATTGCTGCTATGTATCAAATATTGATCTTACCCGACCTTAAAATGAACACTGTATTTCTGCTAAAATCACTTCGTGAGCAACACAATATTAAGATAAAATATTTCCCTGCATCTTATTGATGCTGAAAGGAGTTCACCCGTCACCTGCAAACAAAATTTATACCTGAAGGAACTAAAACATAATGGCCCATAGACCCGCCGAGAATATACGTTCATGTACGTTAATGACAGGGCGAAATTTGTTTATAAATAGACATTATGTTATTCGCTGATTCAGGAGCAAAACAAATACTTAACAAATGTAGCGCGCCGTTACCCCCAATCAATACACCAGAGATGGCTATTACGTAGAGTCCCTAATGAGGAGGTGATGGTCTGCTGTTCGTGAAACACATCAGAATTGGCCACGCTTTCCCTCTGGTTGGATGAGGCGAATCTAAAGCCCAATGATATACTGGACGGATGCTGGAGCTTACAGCCTTTTTTACTACTACATACAGGCGAGAATTCCAGCAGCCAATATTACTACTCACTTTGCCACGGCACGCAAAGCTACGGGGCTACTCCGGGAAATGCCCCACCGCCCTCCATGAGCTTCGCGTTTGTCTGTCCGGCTAGATGCGAAACAACGTGATGATGAGTTCGCCCGGGCATACGTCTCGCGAGAAGTGCGAGAAATATCGTGACACAAGGGGCTGTGAGTGGGCTATAATTTCGAGCTAATTTCGAATGATTTTGAAATACCGCCTGTAACGCTATGAATTACATGGCAAAATAAGCAATGAATATAAGGATTAAAGCTATGGGTTTTCTTTCCGGTAAGCGCATTCTGGTGACTGGCGTTGCCAGCAAACTGTCCATCGCATACGGCATCGCTCAGGCAATGCATCGCGAAGGCGCTGAGCTGGCGTTCACCTACCAGAACGACAAGCTGAAAGGCCGTGTTGAAGAGTTTGCCGCGCAGCTGGGTTCCAGCATTGTTCTGGAATGTGACGTTGCACAAGACGAAAGCATCGACGGGATGTTTGCTGAACTGGCAAAAGCATGGCCGAAATTCGACGGTTTTGTTCACTCCATCGGCTTCGCTCCTGGCGACCAGCTTGACGGCGACTACGTGAACGCGGTTACCCGTGATGGCTTCAAAATCGCTCACGACATCAGCTCCTACAGCTTCGTTGCGATGGCAAAATCATGCCGTGCGATGCTGAACCCGGGCGCAGCTCTTCTGACTCTGTCCTACCTTGGCGCTGAACGTGCTATCCCTAACTACAACGTTATGGGTCTGGCGAAAGCATCTCTGGAAGCGAACGTACGCTACATGGCGAACGCAATGGGTCCTGAAGGTGTACGCGTTAACGCCATCTCTGCAGGTCCTATCCGCACCCTGGCAGCTTCCGGTATTAAAGATTTCCGTAAAATGCTGGCTCACTGCGAAGCGGTTACCCCGATTCGTCGTACTGTTACCATTGAAGATGTTGGTAACTCTGCAGCATTCCTGTGCTCTGATCTTTCCGCGGGTATTTCCGGCGAAGTGGTTCACGTTGACGGCGGCTTCAACATCGCTGCAATGAACGAGCTGGAAATCAAATAAGCTGTGACTCTCTTCCCGCACGGGAAGAGAGTATTTCCCCCCGCGTCACCCCTTCGTTATTCCGTTCTGCTATTTGTTATCACCTAACAATATTTTTCCCTTTATCTGCCTTAAGCCAGGATATTGATCGCCATTTTGAGATCAAGGAACGCACATGGAACAACGCCGTTTTTCCGGCAAAGGCCACTGGTATCACGAGACCCAGTCAAACCACGCGCAGACGGATGTTCTGCCCCTGGTGCCCGAAGCCGCTAACGTCGACGATCGTTTTTTGCTCGATTTAGCCTTGCCTGATGAGATTGTCGCCGCCTGTTCTGGCTGGCTTGCTCCTGCCAGAGCCTTATGCCACCAGCTGTTTCCGCTCTCGATTCCCGTGAACCGCCTGCATACGCTCAGCGCCTACGATCGGCTCAGTACCGCGCTAACCGTCGCACAGGCCTGCGGCGTTCAGCGGCTCTGTAACCACTATGCCGCCCTCCTCGCTCCGCTTCCCGGCCCGGACTCCTCGCGCGAAAGCAACCGACGTCTGGCGCAAATTACGCAGTATGCCCGCCAGCTTTCCAGCTCTCCTGATGTGATCGATGATAAAGCCCGCAACCAGCTTGACGAGGTGGGCCTGTCCACGTACGACATCGTGGTAATTAACCAGATTATCGGCTTTATCGGTTTTCAGGCGCGCGTGGTCGCAATTTTTCAGGCCCTGCTGGGACATCCTGTTCGCTGGTTGCCGGGACATCATATTCAGCCGCACACGCTCCCCGCGAGCCACGATGCGTGGACGCCGCTTTTACCTGTCGTTGAGCTGCGCTATGCGAATGCGCATCAGCTTGAGTCCTTGTCCCGCTGGCAGGCTGAACCCGCGCTTCAGGCGTTGACGCCGGTTCTTTGTCATGAGCCGACGCTGCTCGATCTGACCGGCGAAATCCTGTTAAACACTCGCGAAGAGATCCTGCTGACGTCCACCTCACTTTCAGCGGCGCTCGAACTGCTGACACGCTCTCCGGACCGCTTCAGCGCCGCGCAGTTTACCCCGATCACGGATCAAGGGCTCACGGGCGAACAAGCCATCAAGCTGCTTACCCGGAGTGCATTTGATGGCTGGCTTAATCGTCTGAAAGTCGCGTTTGGTAAAGAGGAATAACCACACTCATTACCCAAAGACCGCTTGCTGAGACAGTGAGAATCGCGTAAAACTGTCAGCCGCTCAATGGCTACGAAAATAGAACATTATGTTTCAGGACAACCCGCTGCTAGCGCAGCTTAAACAGCAACTGCATTCCCAGACGCCGCGTGCAGAAGGGGTCGTAAAAGCCACGGAAAAGGGCTTTGGCTTCCTTGAGGTTGACGCGCAGAAAAGCTACTTCATTCCGCCTCCGCAGATGAAGAAAGTGATGCATGGCGATCGCGTCATGGCCGTCATTCATACCGAGAAGGACCGCGAGTCTGCCGAGCCGGAAGAACTGATCGAACCGTTCCTAACCCGTTTTGTGGGTAAGGTACAGAGAAAAGACGATCGTCTTTCTATCGTGCCGGATCATCCCCTGCTGAAAGATGCTATTCCCTGCCGCGCCGCCCGTGGCGTTGAGCACGATTTTAAAGAAGGTGACTGGGCCGTAGCAGAAATGCGCCGTCATCCTCTGAAAGGCGATCGTGGTTTTTATGCTGAACTGACCCAGTTCATCACCTTTGGCGCCGACCATTTCGTACCATGGTGGGTCACGCTGGCACGCCACAATCTTGAAAAAGAAGCGCCGAACGGCGTGGCAACCGAGATGCAGGATGAGGGTCTGACCCGTCGAAATCTCACCGCTCTGGAGTTTGTCACCATCGACAGCGCCAGCACAGAAGATATGGATGACGCGCTGTACGCTGAAGAGAGCGCCGATGGCAAACTGCACCTGACCGTTGCCATTGCCGATCCCACCGCCTGGATTGCCGAAGGCAGCAAGCTGGATGACGCGGCGAAAATCCGTGCGTTCACCAACTACCTGCCGGGCTTCAATATTCCGATGCTGCCGCGCGAATTGTCAGACGATCTCTGCTCGCTGCGTCCAAATGAAGTGCGCCCGGTCCTTGCCTGCCGCATGACTATCGCCGCAGATGGCGCGATTGAAGACGATATCGAGTTCTTCGCCGCCACTATCGAATCGAAAGCCAAGCTTGCCTACGATAACGTCTCAGACTGGCTGGAAAATACCGGTAGCTGGAAACCTGAATCAGACGCCATTGCCGCGCAGATCCGTCTGCTGCATCGCATCTGTCTCAACCGCGGCGAGTGGCGTAAAACTCACGCGCTGGTGTTCAAAGACCGCCCGGATTATCGCTTTGTTCTGGGCGAGAAAGGCGAAGTGCTGGACATCGTGGCCGAACCGCGACGCATTGCAAACCGCATCGTTGAAGAGGCGATGATTTCCGCCAACATCTGTGCCGCACGCGTGCTGCGCGACAAACTGGGCTTTGGCATTTACAACGTTCACACCGGGTTTGACCCGGCGAATACCGAAGCGCTGGCGGCCCTGCTGAAGAATCACGATGTGCACGTTGATCCGGAAGAAGTGCTGACGCTGCCGGGCTTCTGCAAGCTTCGCCGCGAACTGGACGCGCAGCCGTCAGGTTTCCTGGACAGCCGCATTCGTCGCTTCCAGTCCTTCGCTGAAATCAGCACCGAGCCTGGGCCGCACTTTGGTCTTGGCCTTGAAGCTTACGCCACCTGGACATCGCCGATCCGTAAGTATGGCGATATGGTTAACCACCGTCTGCTGAAAGCGATTATCAAAGGTGAAACCATTGCCCGTCCTGAGGAGGACACCACGCAGCAGATGGCCGATCGTCGCCGTCTGAACCGCATGGCGGAACGTGACGTCGGGGACTGGCTGTACGCACGCTTCCTGCAGGATAAAGCAGGTACGGATACCCGTTTTGCCGCAGAGATCATCGATATCAGCCGTGGGGGGATGCGCGTCCGTCTGGTCGATAACGGCGCTGTCGCGTTTATTCCTGCGCCATTCCTGCATGCGGTTCGCGACGAAATGGTCTGTAGTCAGGAAAACGGTACCGTGCAAATTAAAGGTGAAACAGTTTACAAAGTCACCGACGTGATTGACGTTAATATCGCCGAAGTTCGCATGGAAACCCGCAGTATTATCGCGCGTCCTGTCGCCTGATAACCGCTTACATTGTCGGTCTTTTCGTTTCGGAAGGGCCGACAATTTTTATTTTAATCCTCGCCACAAAATCATTATTTTTCCTTACTATTTTCAGTATCCCTTCGCCTAAAACCGCCATAATTATCTACAGTAAAAGAGTGTTGTTATATTCGGTTGCATGAATTTTTATACGCTCAGTATCCTTTTTAACCTGACTCGTTTTATTATAAGAAAGCAGGGAAAAACAACAGGTTCACTTCGGTTTTGCCGCTGTTTCTCAACGGAAAAGTCGACAACAAATGAATAATTTGTGCGCTAATGAACAGCTGCGGGAGAAAACATGATGGACGATCTGGAGCAGAATTTGCTGTTTCGCTACATGGGGACTCACAGCCCGTGGTGGCGCTTATCAGCTGACAGCAACGCTCTGCACCTTTCCACCAGCGAAAATGCCGATGTCACTCAGGTCGTGGCGCTGGACGATGAACAGGCCGATCTCATCCGTCATTTAACCGTTATTACCTCCAGCATTTCCATGTCGCTCTCCCTGTACGGAGAAGATGTCCCGGTTCATCTTGTGGGTCGTAAAATTACCCGTAACGAGTGGGCCGGAACCGCTTCCGCCTGGAACGATACGCCCTCCGTGGCACGCGATCTGGCTCAAGGGCTCTCTTTTGCGGAACAGGTTGTCTCTGAGGCCAACTCCGTCATTGTTATTCTCGATCGGCACGGCAATATCCAGCGTTTTAACCGGCTTAGCGAAGAGTATACCGGCCTGAAAGAGCAAGAGGTGATTGGCCAGAACGTGTTTAAGCTGTTTATGAGCCGCAGCGAAGCGGCCGCTTCAAAGCGCAATATTACCGGTTTTTTTCGCAACGGCAGCTCCTACGAAGTCGAACGCTGGATCAAAACGCGTAAAGGGCAGCGGCTGTTTCTGTTCAGAAACAAATTCGTTCACAGCGGCAGCGGTAAAAATGAAATTTTCCTTATCTGTTCCGGGACAGATATTACCGAGGAACGCCGCGCTCAGGAGCGGCTGCGCGTGCTGGCCAATACCGATACCATCACCGGCTTGCCAAACCGCAATGCGATCCACGATCTGATTTCTGACGCCATCGTCAACCGCGGCGACACGCAGGTAGGCGTGGTGTATCTCGATCTGGATAACTTTAAAAAGGTCAACGACGCTTACGGGCATATGTTTGGCGATCAGCTGTTACAGGCTGTCGCCCTCGCCATTTTGAGCTGTCTGGATGAGGAACAGGTGCTGGCGCGACTGGGCGGTGATGAGTTTATCGTCATGGCCACCAATACCTCACAGGGCTCTCTGGAGGCGATGGCGTCGCGCATTTTAACCCGTCTGCGCCAGCCGTTCCGAATCGGTCTGATTGAGATTTATACCGGCTGCTCTCTGGGTATCGCCCTCGCCCCGCAGCATGGTAGCGACCGGGAAAGCGTCATTCGTAACGCCGATACCGCCATGTACACCGCCAAAGAGAACGGCCGGGGCAAGTTCTGCGTCTTCTCACCCGAGATGAACCAGCGCGTATTTGAGTATCTCTGGCTCGATACCAACCTGCGTAAAGCACTGGATAACGATCAGCTTCTAATCCACTATCAGCCCAAAATAACCTGGCGTGGGGAAGTCAGAAGCCTTGAAGCACTGGTCCGCTGGCAATCACCAGAACGCGGCCTGATCCCGCCGCTGGAGTTTATCTCTTATGCCGAGGAGTCGGGGCTGATTGTGCCGCTGGGCCGCTGGGTGATGCTTGATGTGGTTCGCCAGGTGGCGAAATGGCGCGATAAGGGAATTAACCTGCGCGTGGCGGTGAACGTCTCTGCACGACAGCTGGCCGACCAGACTATCTTCAGCGACTTAAAGCAGGCGCTGAAGGATCTGAATTTTGAATACTGCCCTGTCGACGTTGAGTTGACCGAAAGCTGTCTTATCGAGAACGAAGAGCTGGCGCTGTCCGTGATCCAGCAGTTCAGCAGACTCGGGGCGCAAATTCATCTGGATGATTTTGGCACCGGCTACTCTTCTCTTTCGCAGCTCGCCCGCTTCCCTATCGACGCCATTAAACTCGATCAATCCTTTGTCAGGGACATTCATAAGCAGTCCATTTCACAGTCACTGGTGCGCGCTATCGTCGCGGTGGCGCAGGCGTTAAATCTTCAGGTGATTGCCGAAGGTGTGGAAAATGCAAAAGAAGACGCCTTTCTGACCAAGAACGGCGTCAACGAACGGCAGGGTTTTCTGTTTGCTAAGCCTATGCCCGCTGCCGCATTCGAGCGATGGCTAAAACGATATCAAGCGCGAAATCAACGTTAACTGGCTTTACGCAGACCCGCCGCATGATGGCGGTTTTGCAGCGTGACCAGACGCTCCATGTAGGCGATATCTTTCGGCTCCAGGCAGAAAGCAGCATCCACCCAGTCTTCGGTTATGTCCATCAGTTCACTGCGAGGCAATTGTAGAACGCGGGTACGGGCGCGCAGCATCGCCCTTACGCCGTTCAGTTTTGGCCGCAGCGTATCGATGAAAGTTCGGGTGGAGACATAGCTTTGTCCGGGTTCAAACAGAACATCCACCAGCCCATGCTGTTCGTACCATTCAGCCGTATGGGATTCCCCTTTGTAGATGAGTTCTTCCGCCAGCTTCATGCCCGAACGGCGTGCGACCAGGGAATATCCCCCCATGCCCGGAAACAGATTGAAGGCAATCTCCGGGAAACCTAAACGGGCATCGCGCTGAGCCAGGGCGAAATGGTGCGCCAGAGCGGCCTCAAAACCGCCTCCTAGAGCACTGCCTTCGACCATTGCCAGAGTGATGGCTCCCGTATCAAACCCCCGTGAGGCCGCATGGACGCAATCAACGCAGGCGCGCGCGTACGCCCGCAACGCTTCCCGACGTCCGTTCTGAATGCACTCGACGAAGAACTGTAAGTCACCGCCCACATTGTACATCTCCGGAACCAGCGATCCGGTTACCCAAAAATCAACCGCAAAACCAGACTGGCGAACCAGCCATGAAAAGTTCATGATCTCCTCAATTAACGCATGGTTAAAGCAAGGTCGCGGCTGAGCCCGCAGCATCATCCAGACGGTGTGACGCTCCGCCTCGTAATAACCCGACAGCTGAGTGAACCGTTCAGTATCGGTAAACAGTGTACAGGTAGGCTGATTGATAACTGTCATAGTCTAATTCCTCTTATAAAAAAGCGCCTTGCGCGCAGTTTTAGACTAATCCACTCATTAAGCCTGCTGCATGAGGGGGAATAAATTTATCACTTACGTTTATGTAATTTAGTTATTGCATTTTTTCCCTTCTCTTTTGACCCTAATTTCTGCATCATTGAAAATATTAACTTTTCGCGCCTGGAGTGAGATTATGTCGACTATTGACGCACAAGCTGTAGCACAACGAATTGATACCGTGCTGGATATCCTGGTGGCAGGCGATTATCACTCTGCTATCCGTAATCTCGAGATCCTGAAGTCTGAACTTCTCGCTCAGAATGGCGCTGACAATACGCCTGAAAACGGACAGCCAAAAGCGCCGTGGGAAGTTTAACCCCACTGTCTCCGACCTCGTTTCGCTTTATTAAATGGATGCTATGAATTCCCGACAACAACTCATTTTGCAGATGGTCATCGATCAGGGACGCGTAAGCGTAGTCGATCTCGCTAAAACCACTGGCGTTTCTGAAGTCACCATCCGTCAGGATCTTAATCTGCTGGAAAAACAGAGCTATCTGCGTCGTGCGCACGGATATGCTGTCCCGCTGGACAGTGATGACGTTGAGACGCGCATGATGAACAACTACGCGCTCAAACGTGAACTGGCGGAATTTGCCGCGTCCCTGGTGAACAACGGCGAGACCGTCTTTATTGAAAACGGCAGCAGTAATGCCCTTCTGGCGCGCACGCTTGCCGATCAAAAAGACGTGACCATCATCACCGTCAGCAGCTATATCGCGCATTTGCTCAAAGAGACGCGCTGCGAGGTGATACTGCTCGGCGGAATTTACCAGAAAAAAAGCGAAAGCATGGTAGGCCCGCTGACCCGTCAGTATGTCCAGCAGGTTCATTTCAGCAAGGCATTTATCGGGATTGACGGCTGGCAACCAGAGACAGGTTTTACCGGCCGGGATATGATGCGCTCTGACGTGGTGAATGCGGTGCTGGAAAAAGAGTGTGAAGCCATTGTGCTGACCGACAGCTCTAAATTTGGCGCCGTTCACCCTTACACGATGGGCCCCGTTTCACGCTTTAGCCGCGTGATTACCGACGAGCGGTTGAGCGACGCGCACCGTATTAAACTGGAAGACAGTGGTCTGATCGTCAATATTATTAAAACCAGCGCCTGACTCCCCTCCGCGCCCGAACTTCGGGCGCATACGCCCTTCTTTCTCTGAGATGATTCTTAACCCTGCTTTAAGAGTTTTTACCTGTTTAACCTGCATTAAAGTCGTAAAATTACTGTTAGCGATATAACAGGAAGTGACTATCACCTGCGTGATGAAGTAACGCCTGCGCGACCAGCTTTCACGGGAAAAAGAATTAAGTATTCGATTCGTCTATACTTAATGCGCACATCTTTCCGTGAATCGATAATTCAGGAGAAAGTATTATGACCTTAACCAGCAAAAAATTAGCCGCCGCTGTTCTGGCAATCACTGTAGCAATGTCCCTGAGCGCGTGCTCTAACTGGTCTAAACGCGACCGTAACACCGCTATTGGTGCAGGTGCCGGTGCTCTCGGTGGTGCAGTATTAACGGATGGTAGTACGCTGGGTACATTAGGTGGCGCTGCCGTCGGTGGTATTATCGGTCACCAGGTTGGCAAATAATAACTATCCAAGCCTTCCCCGGTAATGCGATATTTAAACGCATTTCAGGTCTAACATACGCACGTATATAACACGAGCCACGGCATTTGCCGTGGCTCATTTATTTTAGCCGCCTGCCAGTTTGACTTTCATACCTTTGGCTTCCAGCAGAGATTTAATTAAATCACGTTTATCACCCTGGATTTCAATAATGCCGTCTTTCACGGCACCGCCGCAGCCACATTTCTTTTTCAGATCGGCAGCCAGCGCTGTCAGTTCAGCATCATCAAGGTCAATGCCGGAGATTAGACAAACCCCTTTTCCTTTTCGTCCACTGGTCTGGCGCTGGATCCGAACGATGCCGTCCCCCTTTGGACGTTCCACTTTCGCTTTCGGTTCGTCAATACGCCCGCTATCGGTTGAATAGACCAGGCGGCTGTTGGAATCGGTCATTACGCCCCCTTCTTCAGCGATGCGTTAATAGCCTTAAGCGTCTCAGCCGGGTTTGCAGACTGCGTCACCGGACGCCCAATGACCATGTAGTCAACGCCTGCAGCCAGCGCCTGCTCAGGCGTCATAATGCGGCGCTGATCGCCCACGTCGCTGCCTGCAGGACGGATACCCGGCGTGACCAGTTTAAAATCCTTGCCCAGCGCTGATTTGAAACGTACCGCTTCCTGCGCGGAGCAGACGACGCCATCCAGGCCGCAATGCTGGGTCAGACGCGCGAGACGTTCGGCATGTTCGGCGGGTGACAACGTCACTCCCAGGTCGCGTAAATCGTTTTCGTCCATACTGGTCAGCACGGTGACCGCAATCAGCAACGGTGCATCTTTACCGAACGGCAGGAGCGCCTCACGGGCAGCGGTCATCATTCTTGCCCCACCCGACGCGTGGACATTAACCATCCATACACCCAGTTCTGCGGCTGCGGCAACCGCGTGCGCCGTGGTATTCGGGATATCATGGAATTTCAGATCGAGGAAAACGTCAAAGCCGCGCTGCTGCAGATCGCGAACGATTTGCGGTCCAAACAGCGTGAACATCTCTTTGCCAACTTTCAGACGGCAGTCGCGAGGGTCAATGCCGTCGACAAACGCGAGTGCAGCGTCACGCTTATTGTAATCAAGCGCAACAACAACAGGAGAATCCGTAATTACTCGGGAAGTGGAGGATGTAACAGACGTCATGACCAGCCCTTTTCGTCTATGGGCGCGCAGCGGCGCGGAACAGATAAACGGCCAGCATTCTACCTGCCGTCGTCGCAAATTGACAGAATCCATTTATTTCCCTGACAGGCCAGCAAACCGCACGGTGTTGAGAAACCGTAAAACGCCATCAGTATGTTGTAACTAAAATGAAGGCTTTTAAAAAATTACTGCCCGTCCAGGCCACGGATTGGCTTGATAGTGGACCAGGCGCGGCAGGAAGGACAGTGCCAATAGAGCGTATACGCGGTAAAACCACACTTCTGACAACGATAGCGTGGCTTGCTGCGCACCTGCTCGCCAACCATGTCGCGCAGCACCATCAGGCTCTCTTTGGCGCGCCCTTCTTCCGCGTCGTTAAGGTGGTAATCCATCAGCTTATGGAAGACCCGCATGGTCGGATGACGCTGCAGCTGACGCGTAATGTAAACCTGCGCAGTGTCGCTTCCTTCATACTGTTCAACGACGTCTGAGAGCATCAGTTCAGCGGTGGCACCGGTGTTCTCTTCCACGCAGCGACGCAGGAATGCTACCCACTCTTCCTGCTTATCCAACTGCTGATAGCAGGTTTGCAGCATTTCCAGCGTTTCACTGACCAGCTCTTTGTCCTGGTCGATCACCCGCAGCAGGCTTTCAACGGCTTTGGCGTAGTCGCCATTCGCCATAAAGACACGCCCCATCATGATGGAGATTCGCGCGCTGTTGCGATCCGCAGCGGCACCTTTCTTCAGTAACGCCATGGCTTTGTCCATGTCGTCATTGCCCATCTGCTGAAGCGCAAGCTCACAGTAGAAATGGGCTATCTCAACGCGCTGCTTATCTTTCCCCAGCTTCACCAGACGTTCAGCCGTATCAATGGCTTTCTGCCAGTCGCTGGTGGCCTGATAAATCTGCAGGAGCTGCTGCAGCGCGCCGATGCGGAAATCTGTTTCATCCACCAGTTGGGAGAACATATCTTCAGCGCGATCGTACAACCCCGCGGCCATGTAATCCCGCCCCAGCTGTTGCACTGCAAGTAGACGTTGATCGTAGGTCAGAGAGGCGCTTTCCATCAGCGTCTGGTGAATACGAATGGCGCGGTCAACCTCGCCGCGCGAGCGGAACAGGTTTCCAAGGGTGAGATGCGCTTCAACCGTCCCGGTATCCTCTTTCAGCATATCGAGGAACAGGTCTACCGCTTTGTCCTGCTGATTGCTCAGGAGGAAGTTTACCCCCGCAACGTAGTCGCGGGAGAGCCGATTGGCCTCATCCTGTTTTGTTTGTTGCGCACTTCTGCGGCCCATATACCAGCCATAGGCTGCGGCTACAGGCAAAAGCAGAAACAACAACTCCAGCATAGTCGATTATTCCTTCACGACCGGCACACCAGAGCTTTCCGGGATGTCAGACGCAGGGGCAATGTTATTTTCAAGTCGCTTAATTTTACGTTCAGCGCGCGCAAGCGAAACACGGACTTTCAGCCAGAACAGACCGCAAACCAGCCAGCCAATGGCAAAGCCGGCAGCAAATAAGACCGCCAGCAGGCTCGAGACGCGATACTCACCCTGAGCCAGCAGATAGTTAAACGTCACCTGCTGATCGTTTTGTGCACCCAACGTGACTGAAATGACAAAAATCGCCAATACCAGTAAGAAAATGAGTAAATATTTCACATTACTTCCCGTTATGTGGTTCAAGCGAATAAAGTGTGTTCAATTCACCGCAATCAGCCTTATAAACTACCATTTTAGCGACGAGCGCGAAACGGAAAAAGTGACGCGCAGGTCATGGATCTATGGGCAAAATACGGAATATCAACCGTCAGGCGTCGGTTTGGTCCCTTTCGGCTATTTCTGCTTTCTCTTCTGGCGGCGGCGTTAGCGGGCCGCAGAATCGTTCAGTGAGCCAGGTCGCCAGCACGATCAGCAACCATGAGATGAGCGTGGCGACGACCAGGTCGCGCGGCCAGTGCATCCCCAGCAGCAAGCGGCTTCCCATAACCCCCGTCGCCCAGACCAGTAAAATCGCGATCGAAATCGTTCGACGCCTAGGCCAAAGCAGCCCAACCCCCAGCAACGCCCAGCTGGCCGCAAACATGGTGTGACCAGAAGGAAACGCGAACCCCGTCTCTTTCTGCCAGTGTTTACGCAAGAATTTCGGGATATCCTGCTGTTCCGCAAGCTGTTCTTTTACCAGCGCGCCACGATCTTTACGCTTTAAATTGTAGAACTCATCCACCGGAACATGATGGGTTTTTTCCAGCCAGACGACAAAAGGACGCGGCTCCTGAACGCGATCTTTCACCCAGGACTTCACCCCCTGACCGACAATGATAGCGCCACCGAGGATAGCAAAGAGCATCAGTGCTGCGCGCAGGCGAAAGCGCAGGCACCACAGAAACCAGGCGCAGAGGAGTACGTGGGTAATTATTCCCCATGGCTGGGTGACCGTTTCCGTTATCCAGTATAAGGTTTTCAGCCACATGGCATTATGCCCGGGCTGCCACATCCAGCCTGAAAGCCATACGGTCAGAGGCATAATCAGTAAAATGGCCGCACCTGCTGCCGTACGTCTGGCGATTGAAAGCATGTCTTCTCCTTTTTCGCTAAGCGTCACAATCATAACTGAAATTAATCCTTTGGGTGGATATGTCGGATCGTGCGTTTAACGTTCATATAGCATGGTGCCCATTAGGCGAACCTGCTGAGCTTGTGGCAAAATGAACTGATACAGAAAGCAAAACAGGGCAAAGACACGAAACGTGTCAGCCTACTCTGGAGAATCACATGCAGCTTAAACGTGTGGCAGAAGCCAAACTGCCAACCCCATGGGGCGATTTCCTGATGGTGGGTTTTGAAGAACTGGCAACCGGACAGGATCATGTCGCGCTGGTGTATGGCGACATTTCAGGGCAGACGCCGGTACTGTCCCGCGTCCATTCAGAGTGTCTCACCGGCGACGCGCTGTTCAGCCTGCGCTGTGATTGTGGTTTCCAGCTGGAAGCCGCCCTGTCCCATATTGCAGAAGAAGGCCGCGGCGTGCTGCTTTATCACCGTCAGGAAGGTCGTAATATTGGCCTGCTAAATAAAATTCGCGCCTACGCGCTTCAGGACCAGGGCTACGATACGGTTGAAGCAAACCATCAGCTCGGCTTTGCCGCTGACGAACGCGACTTCACCTTGTGCGCCGATATGTTCAAGCTGCTGGGCGTGGACGAAGTTCGCCTGCTGACCAATAACCCGAAAAAAGTGGAGATCCTGACCGAAGCGGGGATCAACATCGTCGAGCGTGTACCGCTGATTGTCGGCCGTAACCCGAAAAACGCACACTACCTTGATACCAAAGCCGCCAAAATGGGCCATCTGCTGAAAGAGTAATGCTAAAAAGCCCGGCACGCGTGCCGGGCTCGTTTCATCAATCCAGCATCTTACGAATCACATAATGTAAAATGCCGTCGTTCTGGTAATAGGTCAGCTCGGTTGCCGTATCTATACGGCACTGGCAATCCAGCACCTCGGTTTTCCCGTCTGCACGGGTTAACTTTACCGGCACCGTTTTACCCGGCTGCAGGCTTTGCAGACCGCTAATCTCAATCAGCTCTTCCCCGGTCAGGCCCAGCGTTTTACGCGTCACCCCCTGCGGGAACTCAAGCGGCAGGATCCCCATACCGATCAGATTCGAACGGTGAATACGTTCGAACGATTCGGCGATGACCACACGAACGCCAAGCAGACGCGGACCTTTCGCCGCCCAGTCGCGGCTGGAGCCGGAACCGTACTCTTTCCCGGCGATCACCGCCAACGGCGTACCTTCCTGCTGATATTTGACTGCCGCATCATAAATCGACACGACTTCCGTCCCCGGCAGATGACGGGTCATGCCCCCTTCCACGCCCGGTACCATTTCGTTACGAATGCGGATGTTGGCAAAGGTCCCGCGCATCATGACCTCATGGTTGCCACGACGCGATCCGTAGGAGTTAAAATCGCGACGCTCGACGCCCCGGCTCTGCAGGTAACGGCCCGCCGGGCTATCGGCTTTGATACTCCCCGCCGGAGAGATATGGTCCGTCGTGACGGAATCTCCCAGCATCGCCAGGATGCGCGCGCCGTGGATATCCTTAAGCGGTGCCGGCTCGGCGAGCATCTCATCAAAGAACGGCGACAGACGAATATAGGTCGAGTCATCCTGCCAGCCATAGGTATCCGAACCTGCAACGTTGATGGCTTTCCATTCCGGAGTGCCCTCAAAGACTTCCGCGTATTCTTTACGGAACATCTCGGTAGAAACCTTCTCAACGGCCAGCGCGATTTCACGCGATGATGGCCAGATATCTTTCAGATAGACAGGGTCATTCTTGCGATCGTGACCAATTGGATCGGTCGCCAGGTTGATATTCATGTTCCCTGCCAGGGCATAAGCCACAACCAGCGGCGGCGAGGCGAGCCAGTTGGTTTTCACCAGCGGGTGAATGCGCCCTTCAAAGTTACGGTTACCGGATAGAACGGCGCCTACCGTCAGGTCACCCTGTTTGATCGCCGTTTCAATGGGTTCAGGCAGCGGGCCGGAGTTACCAATACAGGTCGTACAGCCGTAGCCCACGAGGTTAAAGCCCAGTTCGTCAAGGTACGGCGTCAGTTTGGCCTGCGCCAGGTAATCAGATACCACTTTGGAACCCGGTGCCAGCGAGGCCTTGACCCATGGCTGAGGTTTTAGCCCAAGCTCTACCGCCTTTTTAGCCAACAAACCAGCCGCCATTAACACGCTTGGGTTCGAAGTGTTGGTGCAGGAGGTAATGGCTGCAATAACTACCGCGCCATCCGGGAGCTGATACTGATGTCCGTTCAGAACATAGTCTACGGGGCGATGGTCTTTCTGCGCCACGTTCACCTCCAGCGCATTGCTGGCGGCAAAGGCTTTTGGCACGTCACTCAGCGCAACCCGATCCTGCGGACGTTTCGGCCCGGCGAGGCTCGCCTCGACGCTTCCCATATCGAGTTCTAGCGTACTGGTGAAGACCGGTTCATCACCCGGGTTTCGCCACATGCCCTGCGCTTTGGTATAGGCCTCCACCAGCGCGACCTGCTCTTCGCTGCGCCCGCTAAGGCGCATGTATTCCAGCGTGACATCATCAATGGGGAAAAAGCCACAGGTTGCACCGTATTCCGGCGCCATATTGGCAATGGTGGCACGGTCGGCCAGCGGCAGCGAATCCAGACCATCACCGTAGAATTCTACAAACTTGCCCACCACACCATGCTTACGCAGCATCTGAGTGACGGTGAGCACCAGATCGGTGGCAGTAATGCCTTCAGACAGCTTACCGGTAAGCTTGAAGCCCACCACGTCAGGAATAAGCATGGACACCGGCTGGCCGAGCATGGCCGCTTCTGCTTCGATACCGCCGACGCCCCAGCCCAACACGCCCAAACCGTTAATCATAGTGGTATGGGAGTCCGTGCCCACCAGCGTGTCCGGATAGGCGACCCACTCTTTATCCTGCAACTCACTCCAGACGGCTTTCCCCAGATATTCAAGGTTAACCTGGTGACAAATCCCGGTACCCGGCGGGACCACGCTAAACCGGCTGAATGCCTGCTGCCCCCACTTCAGGAATACATACCGCTCGTGGTTACGTTCCATCTCGAGACGCACGTTCTCGCCAAAGGCGTCATCATCGCCAAAGCGGTCAACGGTTACGGAATGGTCAATGACAAGGTCTACAGGGGAAAGCGGATTCACTTTTGCCGTATCTCCGCCGAGACGCTTAACGGCCTCGCGCATCGCGGCTAAATCAACGACGGCAGGGACGCCGGTAAAGTCCTGCATCAGCACCCTGGCCGGGCGATAGGCGATTTCTCTGTCGGCATGGGCATTTTCAAGCCACCCTGCCAGCGCCTTGATATCATCGAGGGTGACAGAGTCACCGTCCTGCCAG
Source organism: Enterobacter sp. 148H3 (assembly GCF_034107425.1). Lineage (NCBI taxonomy): Bacteria > Pseudomonadati > Pseudomonadota > Gammaproteobacteria > Enterobacterales > Enterobacteriaceae > Enterobacter > Enterobacter sp. 148H3. The sequence continues at coordinate 17,913 of NZ_JAWNEI010000013.1, forward strand.
CGCAAAAGATTTTCCAGTAAAACTTTCAATGACTTGGGTAAACGCGAAATGTCCCCAAGCGTTCTGGCAGCCAGCGGCAGGCTGTAGTAATGCCAGGTTTTATTTTCTGCCTGTAATGTGTCCTTACTGGCTTCGCGTAGGGTTAACGACATAAGCTCCTCCTTAATCACAGAGATGCCCCGACAATCATCAGGGCCGTAATTAAAGATAACACAAAGATGTCGTAACGTTTTGATAACAACCCAAATTGATAAATTTAGGATTGGTCCCGAACGGGAAAACAAAAAACCCCGCCGTAGCGAGGTTTTACAATTTAGTGGAGGGCCAACCAGATGAGCTGACTCCAGAACAGAATCGACACGGTAAAAACGCCGATCCATGACCAGTATTTGTGAGACGTCATGTTATTCATCATAGGGACACCAGGCATTATTTATAAAAAGTTCCGAGGTTTGTCCTCAGTGCTATATTGCTGATGTGTATTTATTAAAGAGTACAAAAGTGCAGAGTCGATATTCAGACTATTTGCATCATTACGCAATAAACTAAATTATTGTTTTTTGGGTTCGTCTTCTGCGAACACATCAATAAACGCCTGCTGCTGCGGCGTCAGTTTCCAGGACGCGGGTACAAGAGTCGCAGGTGCTTTACGCCCTCTGTGGCCGTTGTCACGATGCTGACACATCTGTTTTACCGAAGCTGTACGTACCGTCACTGCCATATTCAACCCCAATATTTCCAGGCCAGGAGAGCAACCACCACCCAAAACAGGGTAGAGACGAGAAAGACCGCCAGCCAGGCTTTACGCTTGAGCGCAGGATCCCTTTGCGGTTCTTCACTTCCTGAAGGCATTGCTAACCTCATACAATCGACATCGCTTATCATTTAGGACCAAACAATTGGTACAATTAATCATCTGTTGAGATAAATCCTAAAGAAACTTTAGCCGAAAAGCCAGTGAATTTACGCACCGGAAGGTATGAAATATTCATTCTTTTGACCAGAAATAAATAATTGAAAAGAAAAATTTGCGAAGGCGTTAATTAGTTTCTACTTTTGTCGTCAATTCACGACATTATAACCCTACTGATTAAATGGATAATGACATTATATGACAGGGGATACGCAGATGATGATAATTCTAATTTAGCTTTGAGGCGTTATTTCGGTATCTTTCCCTTAGGGAAAGATACCGGGTGTGATTATTTTTCGGGGAGTTTGATATCTTTAAACATCTCTTCAATATCTTCATTTGAGCGTAATGCAACGGCGGTATCAACAACGTCACGCGTTAAATGAGGGGCAAAGCGCTGAATAAAATCATACATATAGCTGCGCAGGAAGGTGCTGCGACGGAAGCCAATCTTAGTGGTGCTATGACTGAAAACATCGTGCGCATCAAGACGCACCAGATCAGGGTCTGACACCGGGTCCACCGCCATGCTGGCAATAACACCCACCCCCAGACCAAGCCGCACATAGGTCTTAATCACGTCGGCATCCGTCGCGGTAAAGACAATGCGTGGCGTTAACCCTGCCCGGTTAAAGGCCGTATCAAGCTCGGAGCGTCCGGTAAAGCCAAACGTATACGTCACCAGGGGATATTGGGCCAGCTCTTCGATAGTGACGGACCCTTTACCTGCCAGGGGGTGATCGGGGGTCACCACGATAGAACGGTTCCAGTGGTAGCACGGGAGCATCACCAGATCGTCATAGAGGTGAAGCGCTTCGGTGGCGATGGCGAAGTCTGCATTCCCCTTGGAAACGGCTTCAGCGATTTGCGTTGGCGACCCCTGGTGCATATGCAAAGAGACGCGAGGATAACGCTCTATAAAGCCTTTGATGACACCAGGTAACGCATAGCGCGCCTGAGTATGCGTCGTGGCAATATACAGCGAGCCTTTATCCGGCCAGGTATGCTCCCCGGCCACAGACTTGATCGCATCGACTTTAGAGAGGACTTCCCGCGCAATGCGAATGATTTCCTGCCCCGCAGGCGTCACCTGGGTAAGATGCTTACCGCTGCGGGCGAAGATCTGAATGCCTAACTCATCCTCCAGCATACGAACTTGTTTGCTGATGCCCGGTTGCGAGGTATATAACCCCTCGGCGGTAGAAGAGACGTTAAGGTTATGATTCACCACCTCAACGATATAACGAAGCTGCTGTAATTTCATGCCAGACCATCCGATTTAGCGCATGCGGTCAATCGCTTAAGACGATTTAATAATAAGAAATAGGTTAACTATAACCACTATATCATTTATAGCCTGACTGTATAGTACGGAACAAAAAATAATAACAAGGCAATAAAAAAGGGCCGGAAATCCGGCCCTTTTACAGGTAAGTTACGGTAAGGGAAGATTATTTCTTGCCTTCTACCCATTTGCCATCGACAAAGAAGGCTGACCATCCCGTCGCTTTACCCTCTTTCTCTGCCGCAACATACTGCTGCTTGGTTTTACGGCTAAAGCGCACCACGGTTTTGTTGCCTTCCGGATCCTGCTGTGGCGCATCGGCCAGATAACGCAGTTTCTCAGGCAGACGATCGCGGAAGCGATGCAGCTCTTCCACCAGCGGCGCGCGGGTTTCACGCGATTTCGGGAAGGTGTTGGCGGCCAGGAAGACACCCGCAGCGCCGTCACGCAGCACGAAGTACGCGTCGGATTTCTCACAAGGCAGCTCTGGCAGCGGAACCGGATCTTCCTTCGGCGGAGCCACTTCGCCGTTACGCAGAATTTTGCGCGTGTTTTTACAGTCGTCGTTGGTGCACGCCATGTACTTACCGAAACGCCCCATTTTAAGGTGCATTTCAGAACCGCACTTCTCACACTCCACAATCGGGCCGTCATAGCCCTTAATGCGGAACTCGCCCTCTTCGATCTCATATCCGTCACACGTTGGGTTATTACCGCAGACGTGCAGCTTGCGTTTTGGATCGATCAGGTAACTGTCCATTGCCGTGCCGCATTTCTTGCAGCGGCGTTTGGCACGCAGAGCATTCGTTTCCGCATCGTCACCTTCCAGCACGTTGAGAACTTCGTTCTCAGGCACCAGGTTGATGGTGGTTTTGCAGCGCTCTTTTGGCGACAGCGCATAGCCGGAGCAGCCAAGGAATACGCCCGTCGTGGCAGTACGGATCCCCATCTTGCGACCACAGGTTGGACAGTCGATGCTGGTCAGAACCATCTGGTTAGGCAGCATGCCGCCCTCTTCAGGGTCTTTCTCCGCTTTTTCAAGCTGGTCGGTAAAGTCGCTGAAGAAGCTGTCGAGTACCTTTTTCCATTCCGCCTGATGGCTGGCAACCTGGTCGAGGCTGTCTTCCATTTGCGCGGTGAAATCGTAATTCATCAGCTCGCGGAAGTTTGCTTCCAGACGGTCGGTGACGATCTCACCCATTTTTTCCGCATAGAAACGGCGGTTTTCAACGCGCACGTAGCCACGGTCCTGAATCGTCGAGATGATGGACGCGTAGGTCGAAGGACGACCAATACCGCGTTTTTCCAGCTCTTTCACCAGGGACGCTTCACTGAAGCGCGCAGGCGGCTTGGTGAAGTGCTGGGCTGGCACGAGGTCAACCAGCGAGAGTGCATCCCCTTTGTTCACCGCCGGCAGCGTTCGGTCTTCATCGCCTTTACGCAGCGCAGGCATCACTTTCGTCCAGCCGTCAAAACGCAGGATACGACCGCGAGCTTTAAGACGGAACTCACCCGCGCCTACGGTCAGCGTGGTGGAGTCGTACTGCGCTGGCGTCATCTGGCACGCCACGAACTGGCGCCAGATCAGCTGATACAGCTTCTGCGCGTCGGCTTCCATATCCTTAAGCGATTCAGCCAGGACAGAGACATCAGAAGGACGAATCGCTTCGTGCGCTTCCTGAGAGTTCTCTTTGCTGGCAAACTGATTAGCGCTTTCCGGCAGGTATTTCTTACCGAAGTTGTCGCTGATGTAGCCACGCACCATGTTGACCGCGTCCTGGCTCAGGTTGGTTGAGTCGGTACGCATGTAGGTGATGTAGCCCGCTTCATACAGACGCTGGGCCATCATCATGGTCTTCTTCACGCCGTAGCCCAGACGCGTGCTTGCAGCCTGTTGCAGGGTGGAGGTGATAAACGGCGCACCAGGCTTACTGCTGGTCGGTTTGTCTTCACGTTCCAGGACCTGATAGCGTGCCTTTTCAAGCAGCGCCACGGCGGCCATGGTCTGGTCGCGGTTTTCCGGACGGAAAGGCTTATCGTTCTGATGGCTTACCTGCAGCGGCAGAGCGTCACCGCCCGGCGTGGTCACATTGGCGTCAACTTCCCAGAACTCTTCCGGGACGAAGGCTTTAATCTCGCGCTCACGCTCAACGACCAGACGCACTGCGACGGATTGCACACGCCCTGCGGACAGGCCACGGGCAATCTTCTTCCACAGCAGTGGAGAAACCATGTAGCCCACAACGCGGTCCATAAAGCGACGTGCCTGCTGGGCGTTTACACGGTCAATATTCAGTTCGCCCGGCTTCTCAAACGCCTGACGAATCGCATTCTTCGTAATTTCGTTAAACACTACACGGCTGTAGCGTTTGTCATCACCACCAATCACTTCCCGCAGGTGCCACGCAATGGCTTCCCCTTCGCGGTCAAGGTCGGTTGCGAGATAGATGTGGTCTGCTTTTTCAGCAAGCTGCTTCAGCTCGTTAACGACTTTTTCTTTCCCTGGAAGCACTTCATATTGTGCATCCCAGTTATGCCATGGGTTAACACCCATGCGGTTGACAAGCGCGCTACGTTCATCCTTTTTAGGCTTTTTAGCCCCTTTGGTGGAGGTAGAGTCTGCGCTCTTTTTGCTGGCTGAGCCACTGGTCGGCAAATCGCGGATATGACCAACGCTGGACTTAACCACGTAGTCATTACCCAGATACTTATTGATCGTTTTGGCTTTTGCCGGGGACTCAACGATGACGAGAGCTTTACCCATATTCACCTTTACCTAATTTAATTCTTCCAGGAATACGCCGCACGTTGATTTCCCTTCCGCTGACGACGAGCCAATGATATTGCGACTGCGTCAGGAGATATCAACCCCTTTGTCTTACCGGGCGTTAAAGAAAAGACGCCCAGGTGATTGAGTTCTCGGGTATTTTTCTCACATCTCGTGTAATTCGTGACGAATTCCCGGTTGAATGTCAAGCAATTCTGTTGCCAGAATGACGAAAGCGCACACTCTACCTGATAAAATTCGTTACGCAACTTTATTAGCATGCAAAAGCAAATCCCGCCAGCCAGGCCCCTGCAGCTTATCCCCTCACATTACAGGGAAAATTTGCCCCCAAAGCGCCCCCGGCGTAGACTATTGTCACTGTTTAAGGAGTGGATTATGCAGAATACGACCCAACCTATTGACCGAGCCTCTCTGCTTATCGAAGCAAACAAGCTTATCCGTGACCATGAAGATACGCTGGCGGGTATTGAAGCCACCGGCGTAGAACAGCGTAATGGGGTGCTGGTTTTCAGCGGCGAATACTTCCTTGACGAACAGGGGTTGCCGACCCCGAAAAGCACCGCCGTGTTTAACATGTTTAAATATCTGGCGCATACGCTTTCAGAGAAATATCACCTGGTCGATTAATGCAAAACGCGAGGCATCTGCCTCGCGTTTTTGTTTACAACAGGGGTTTTTGCCCGCGCTGTAGCCAGCGCAGCAGCAGGCGGTCAGCACTTTCTGCCGCACTGTTGGTAAAGCGGTCAAGGAGTCGCTTACGCTGGGTAAAGCGCACGCCCACCAGTTCCCGGCCTTCCATCAGGTTGAGCAGCAGATCGTCGCTGGTTCCGACTTCATCCACCAGCCCTTTCTCCTGCGCCTGGACGCCATACCAGTGCTCGCCCGTCGCAACCTGCTCAATGTCCAGCGTCGGGCGCATACGGTGTACAAAATCTTTAAAGAGATGATGCGTTTCGTTGAGATCCTCACGGAATTTTTGGCGCCCTTCCTCCGTGTTTTCCCCCAGCAGCGTCAGGGTGCGTTTGTACTGACCCGCGGTATGAAGTTCAATATCAATCTCTTTATTTTTCAGGAAGCGGTTAAAGTTCGGGATCTGTGCGACCACGCCGATCGAGCCGATAATGGAGAACGGCGCGGCAACAATTTTGTCCGCCACACAGGCCATCATGTAGCCACCGCTGGCAGCCACTTTATCCACGGCCACGGTCAGCGGGATCTGTTTTTCACGCAGGCGCTGCAGCTGTGAGGCGGCCAGTCCGTAACCGTGAACCACCCCGCCCGGGCTTTCAAGACGCACGACAACTTGATCCTGCGGTGTCGCCACGGCCAGAACGGCGGTCACCTCCTCCCGCAGAGAAGAAACCTCATGCGCATCCATACTGCCTTTAAAATCGAGCACATAGACCCGTGGCGTGGCCTTATCCTGCGGCGCATTGAGTTTTGCTTTTGCTTTTGCTTTTGCTTTTGCCGCTTTAGCTTCCTGTTTATGCTTTTTCTTCTGCGCTTTCAGCCAGAGTTTCTGTTGATGACTATCAAGCAGCGCCAGAGACATATCATCCTGCATCTCTTTATACTGCTCGCTCAGGCGGGTGATGCGTAACTCCCCACGCTGACGCTTGCGCTGCGTCAGGTTGACAATCAGAACGGCAACTACCGCAATGGCAACCACCACCGTCGCGATTTTGGCCAAAAACAACCCATATTGAGAAAGTAATTCCACGCGTTCCACCTTGATTTAACCACGAATCTTTCACGGCAGTGTACAACAGCCCTGCCCATGCGTCTCGCTCGTGACATTACCTCTGCGAGCCGCCTTCAGGAATCCCCGAACTGGAGTTTAAATATTTGCAAATTGTTAATTTTACTGTAATGCGTCCTGTAGACTGATTGAATTATCAGGCGAATTCGGGCATAAAGCCGAAAAGTCATCATAAAGGCGCCATTGCGTTACCGGTCGCCTGAGGAGTCACCGTGCATTATCAACCGCAAAAAAATCTGCTGCAAAACCGGATCATTCTTGTTACCGGTGCGAGCGACGGGATTGGCCGCGAGGCGGCCCTGACATACGCCGAATATGGCGCGAACGTCATTCTGATCGGACGAAACGAAGAAAAACTGAAAAACGTCGCTCTGGAGATTGAGTCGGTATCTGGTACGCCAGCCCCGTGGTATACCCTCGATTTACTGACCTGCACGCCCGCAGTGTGCCAGGAATTAGCCCAGCGCATTAGCGCTCACTATCCGAGACTCGACGGCGTGCTGCATAACGCCGGTTTGTTAGGCGAAGTGCGTCCAATGGATGAACAGGACCCTGATATCTGGCAGCAGGTGATGCAGGTCAACGTTAACGGCACGTTTTTCCTCACACAGGCATTGCTTCCTTTATTACTCAAATCCGAGTCAGGGTCTCTGGTCTTTACCTCTTCCAGCGTTGGTCGTGAAGGACGCGCAAACTGGGGAGCCTATGCCGTATCAAAATTCGCGACCGAAGGCATGATGCAGGTACTGGCGGAGGAGTATCAAAGCCGCCATCTGCGCGTAAACTGCATTAACCCGGGCGGTACGCGCACTAAAATGCGCGCCAGCGCGTTCCCGAGCGAAGATCCGCAGAAGCTGAAAACCCCGGCAGACATTATGCCGCTCTATCTCTGGCTGATGGGCGACGACAGCCGTCGCAAAACCGGGATGACCTTCGACGCCCAGCCGGGCCGTAAACCAGGAATTTCGCAATGAGTGAAGAACGCCATCAGCAGCGCCAGCAGCGTCTGAAAGAACAGGTCGATGCGCGCGTCGCGGCAGCACAGGACGAGCGCGGGATCGTCATCGTCTTTACCGGCAACGGCAAAGGCAAAACCACCGCCGCGTTTGGCACCGCTACCCGCGCGGTCGGCCACGGGCAGAAGGTCGGCGTTATCCAGTTTATTAAAGGTGAGTGGCCTAATGGCGAGCGTAATCTGCTTGAGCCCCACGGCGTTGAGTTCCAGGTGATGGCGACCGGATTTACGTGGGACACCCAGAACCGCGAAACCGATACCGCAGCCTGTTTGGCCGTCTGGGAGCACGCTAAAAGAATGCTGGCCGATCCTTCACTCAATATGGTTCTGCTGGATGAGATCACGTATATGGTCGCCTACGACTATTTGCCGCTGGAAGACGTGCTTAATGCCCTGAAAGACCGTCCCGCCCATCAGACGGTTATCATCACGGGCCGCGGGTGCCATCGGGATATTCTGGAGCTGGCAGATACCGTCAGCGAGCTGCGTCCGGTTAAACATGCGTTTGATGCGGGAGTCAAAGCGCAAATAGGGATTGATTACTAAAGAAAAAAGCCCGGTGAATTCACCGGGCTTTTACATTAACCGTTGTTATTACGGCTGCCGGAGCGGCGGCTGCTGCTCACCTGGCTGTGGCGCTTCACGGCGCGACGGATTTGATTCGCCTTCATACGACGACGATCTTTTTCCACCGCCACTTTAGAGGTGGTTTCCGGCGTCAGGCCAACCAGCTCGCGAAGGTAGTTGGTTTGGGTCAGATCCAGTTCGGTATAACCACCGCGCGGCAGCCCTTTCGGCAGCAGGATGTCGCCGTAGCGGACGCGGATCAGGCGGCTAACCTGTACGCCCACCGCTTCCCAGAGACGACGCACCTCGCGGTTGCGGCCTTCGGTCAGGGTCACGTTGTACCACTGATTGATACCTTCTCCACCGGTGAACTTGATGGTTTTGAACGCCGCAGGACCGTCTTCCAGCTGAACGCCACGCGACAGGTCGCGCAGTTTATTCTCGTCAACCTGGCCAAACACGCGCACCGCGTATTCACGTTCCACTTCACGGCTTGGGTGCATCAGACGGTTCGCCAGTTCACCATCGGTGGTAAACAGCAGCAGGCCGCAGGTGTTTACGTCCAGACGACCAACGGCAATCCAGCGAGCGCCGCGCAGTTTAGGCAGACGGTCAAACACCGTCGGGCGACCTTCCGGGTCGTTGCGGGTGCACAGCTCGCCTTCCGGCTTGTAGTAAGCCAGCACGCGGCAGATTTGTTCGGCAGACTCTTTCACGGAGATAAGATGACCGTCGATACGGATCTTCAGCCCCGGTACGATTTCTACGCGGTCACCCAGCGTGGCGATTTTACCGTCCACACTCACGCGGCCCGCTTCAATAATGGCTTCGATTTCACGGCGTGAACCGTGGCCGGCACGCGCCAGCACTTTCTGTAACTTCTCGCTCATTGAGCTTCCTCAGGTGTCGCCTTCACAGGCGTCGAATCAGGTCAAAAGAGGGCTGAGCCCTGCTTTGATGGCCGCGTAGTATATCTGCTTATACCATTACAAGAAAGGCTTTACGTCACCCACGCCTTCTCGAATCACTTCCGGCGCATCTTCGGTTAAGTCGACCACGGTAGTGGGCTGCTGGCCGAGATAGCCGCCGTGAATAATTAGCTCGACCACCTTTTCCAGACGATCTTTGATCTCTTCCGGATCGGACTCGGTAAACTCGCTGCCGGGCAGCATCAGCGAGGTAGACAGCATCGGTTCGCCGAGGGTTTCCAGCAGCGCCTGCGCTATCGGGTTCGACGGCACGCGCATACCGATAGTCTTGCGCTTTTCCTGCAGCAGGCGGCGCGGCACCTCTTTCGTCCCTTTCAGGATGAAGGTGTAGTTACCCGGCGTATTGTTCTTAATCAGGCGAAACGCCACGTTATCCACATAAGCATAGGTGGACAGCTCAGAGAGATCGCGGCACATCAGGGTAAAGTTATGCCCGTCCGGCAGCTGGCGAATACGGCAAATACGTTCCATCGCCCCTTTGTCTTCAATTTTGCAGCCCAGCGCGTAGCCTGAATCGGTCGGGTAGACAATCACGCCGCCTTTGCGGACGATCTCCACGGCCTGGTTAATCAGACGTGGCTGCGGGTTATCCGGATGGATATAGAAAAACTGACTCATACTTCCCTCTCTTCAATTAGCTGCGGCTGTTCCCAGAGCTGCCAGACCGGCTCAACGCCAGCGGGCAGCCAGAGCTTGCGCCCCAGTTCGATCCACGCGCAGGGCTGATGAAAATCAGAGCCCTGTGACCCAAGCAGGCCGAACTGGCGGGCATAGGTCGCGAGCTGCACGCGCTCGTTGGGCGCCTGCTGACACTGGGCGACTTCCATCGCCTCGCCACCGCATTCGGCAAAGTGTGCCAGCAGCCTTTTCAGCCATTTAGCAGAAAGATTATACCGGCCCGGATGGGCCAGCACGGCCTTACCGCCAGAATGATGAATCACATCAATAGCTTGTTTTATTGTACACCACTGTGGAGGAACGTATCCGGTTTTCCCGCGCGCCAGATATTTTTTAAAGACGTCCGCCATCGTCGTGGCTTTACCTGCCTCTACAAGGAAACGGGCGAAATGACCGCGCGTGACCGCCCCGCCGTTCGCCAGCTTTTGGGCACCTTCCAGCGCGCCCGGAATATGCGCCTTTTCCAGACGCTCGCCGATCATCTCTGCGCGCTGGTTGCGGCGCGTTTTTTGTTCTTGCAAAAAGGCAGTAAGTGCCGGATGGTCTATATCGATGTTCAGGCCAACGATATGAATCTCATGGTTTTCCCAGACGGTCGAAATTTCGACGCCGGACACCAGATTGAGCGCCAGCCCGCTGCGGGCGATCTCGGCGCGCGCCGCCGGTATTGCATCCGTCGTATCGTGATCGGTTATCGCCAGCGTACCAACGCGCATTTCAACGGCACGATGAACCAGGGCTTCGGGTGTCAGCAGGCCATCAGAGGCCTGAGTATGGCTGTGTAAATCATAAATAATAGCGTAGGTGGTATCGCTCAAAGCACTTCCCATAACAGGTTGGAGACATCCGAAACCATCATGATACCGACTTATATCGAAATTCTGAAATCAAGGGTTGACAACACGCCATCGAACTAGTTAACTAGTACGCAAGTTCACACGAGAAAGGTATCTGAAAATGACAGCACATTTCACTCTGCACGGTTGGTGGCGTACTTCCTGATCTTCGGGCAGTGTCACGCGTCTGCGAAATGCAAACAGATACCCAGCCCGCTTCCAAGCGGGCTTTTTTTTGAACAGAAAATGAGAACAATATAATGCAAACAGCCAAACCTCATCTCGAACTGCTGACCTGCGAGGCGGCCTACCGCCACAACCCGACCGCGCTGTTTCATCAGGTATGCGGTGCACGTCCGGCGACGCTGCTGCTGGAATCTGCGGACATCGACAGCAAGGACGATCTCAAGAGCCTGCTGCTGGTCGACAGCGCGTTGCGCATTACCGCTCTAGGTGACACCGTCACAATTAAGGCTTTATCAGACAATGGCGCCTCGCTGCTGCCGCTGCTGGATGCCGCCCTGCCTTCAGGCATTGAAAACGAACGTCATCCAGAAATGCGCATTCTGCATTTCCCGCCGGTTAGCCAACTGCTGGATGAAGACGCGCGCCTCTGCTCCCTGTCCGTCTTTGATGCCTTCCGCCTGCTGCAGAACCTGGTCACCGTTCCGCACGATGAGCGTGAAGCGATGTTCTTTGGCGGGCTGTTTGCCTACGATCTGGTCGCTGGCTTTGAAGATTTACCGGAAACCGAGCAGGGCAATCGCTGCCCGGACTATTGTTTCTATCTGGCCGAAACCCTGCTGGTGATCGACCATCAGAAACAATACACCCGCATTCAGGCCAGCCTGTTCACGCCTTCGACCGCTGAGAAAAACCGTCTTGAGCATCGCATCGCGCAGCTTCAGCAGCAGATGACGGAAGCGCCTCCTGCACTTCCGGTGCAGCGAGTGGAAAAAATGACCTGCGATGTGAACCAGACCGACGATCATTACGGCGCCGTGGTTCGCCAGATGCAAAAAGCGATTCGCGCCGGGGAAATTTTCCAGGTTGTACCGTCCCGTCGCTTCTCGCTGCCCTGCCCGTCTCCGCTGGCGGCCTACGACGTGCTGAAGAAAAGCAATCCAAGCCCGTACATGTTTTTCATGCAGGACAACGACTTCACGCTGTTCGGCGCCTCGCCGGAAAGCTCGCTGAAGTACGACGCCACCAGCCGCCAGATTGAAATTTACCCGATCGCCGGTACCCGTCCGCGCGGACGTCGCGCAGACGGCTCGCTGGATCGCGATCTCGACAGCCGCATCGAACTGGAAATGCGTACCGACCATAAAGAGCTCTCCGAGCACCTGATGCTGGTGGACCTGGCGCGTAACGACCTGGCACGCATTTGCACCCCGGGCAGCCGCTACGTGGCGGATCTGACCAAAGTTGACCGTTATTCGTTCGTAATGCACCTGGTTTCCCGCGTGGTCGGTGAGCTGCGCCACGACCTCGACGTGCTGCACGCCTACCGCGCCTGCATGAATATGGGCACCCTGAGCGGCGCGCCGAAAGTGCGCGCCATGCAGCTGATTGCCGCCGCCGAAGGGCGTCGTCGCGGCAGCTACGGCGGCGCGGTGGGTTACTTCACCGCCCACGGCGACCTCGATACCTGCATCGTGATCCGCTCCGCCTATGTAGAAGACGGCATTGCCACCGTCCAGGCGGGAGCCGGGATTGTTCTTGATTCCGTTCCGCAGTCTGAAGCTGACGAAACGCGCAGTAAAGCCCGAGCGGTCCTTCGCGCCATTGCTACCGCACACCATGCACAGGAGATTTTCTGATGGCTGACATTCTGCTGCTCGATAATATCGATTCCTTTACCTACAACCTGGCAGATCAGCTGCGTGCGAATGGCCATAACGTCGTTATCTATCGCAACCACGTGCCGGCCCAGACCTTGATTGACCGTCTGGCAACCATGCAAAACCCGGTGCTGATGCTCTCTCCTGGGCCTGGCGCACCGAGCGAAGCGGGCTGTATGCCGGAGCTGCTGACCCGTATGCGCGGCAAGCTGCCGATTATCGGTATCTGCCTCGGCCATCAGGCGATTGTGGAAGCCTACGGCGGCTACGTTGGCCAGGCGGGAGAGATCCTGCACGGTAAAGCGTCCAGCATTGAACATGACGGCCAGGCAATGTTTGCCGGGCTGCCGAATCCGCTCCCGGTCGCGCGCTACCACTCGCTGGTCGGCAGTAACATTCCCGCCGGGCTGACCATCAACGCCTCGTTTGAAGGGATGGTGATGGCGGTGCGTCACGACGCGGATCGCGTCTGCGGGATGCAGTTCCATCCGGAATCCATCCTGACCTCTCACGGTGCCCGCCTGCTGGAGCAGACGCTCGACTGGGCGTTACAGAAGCTGGAGCAGACCAACACCCTGCAGCCGATCCTGGAAAAACTGTACCAGGCGCAGACCCTGAGCCAGCAGGAGAGCCACCAGCTCTTCTCCGCCGTGGTTCGCGGTGAGCTGAAGCCTGAGCAGCTGGCGGCCGCGCTGGTGAGCATGAAGGTCCGCGGCGAAAGCCCGCAGGAGATCGCCGGTGCCGCTACGGCCCTGCTGGAAAATGCCGCCCCGTTCCCGCGCCCGGACTATCAGTTTGCCGATATCGTCGGTACCGGGGGAGACGGCAGCAACAGTATCAATATTTCAACCGCCAGCGCCTTCGTAGCGGCGGCGTGTGGTTTAAAGGTCGCGAAGCACGGTAACCGCAGCGTGTCCAGCCGGTCAGGCTCGTCCGATCTGCTCGCCGCATTCGGCATTAATCTCGATATGAACGCCGAACGTTCCCGTGAAGCGCTGGATGACCTGGGCGTCTGCTTCCTGTTTGCGCCGAAGTATCACACCGGTTTCCGCCACGCGATGCCAGTTCGTCAGCAGCTTAAAACCCGCACGCTGTTTAACGTGCTCGGCCCGCTGATCAACCCGGCGCACCCGCCGCTGGCGCTGATCGGTGTCTACAGCCCGGAGCTGGTCCTGCCGATTGCCGAGACGCTGCGCGTGCTGGGTTACCAGCGTGCCGCCGTGGTGCACAGCGGCGGAATGGACGAAGTGTCACTGCATGCGCCGACGCTGGTGGCCGAACTGCGAGACGGTGAAATCCTGAGCTACCAGCTCGAAGCCGATGACTTTGGTTTAACTCCGTATCACCAGGAAGCGCTGGCAGGCGGTACCCCGGAAGAAAACCGTGACATTCTGACGCGCTTATTACAAGGTAAGGGAGAGGTCGCCCATGAGGCCGCCGTTGCCGCCAACGTCGCCATGCTGATGCGTTTGCACGGTGAGGAAGACCTGAAGGCCAACGTTCAAAAAGTTCTGGATGTACTGCGCTCCGGTGCAGCTTACGATCGCGTTACCGCACTTGCGGCAAGAGGGTAAAGAATGCAGACCGTTTTAGCGAAAATCGTTGCCGATAAGGCCATCTGGGTGGAAGCCCGCAAGCAACAGCAGCCGCTTGCCAGTTTTCAGAACGACGTCGTCCCGAGCAGCCGTCGTTTCTATGACGCCCTGCAGGGTGCGCGCACCGCGTTTATTCTTGAGTGCAAAAAAGCGTCCCCGTCCAAAGGCGTTATCCGTGACGATTTCGACCCGGCGCGCATTGCCGGTATTTATAAGCATCATGCCTCAGCCATCTCCGTGCTGACGGATGAGAAATATTTTCAGGGCAGCTTCGATTTTCTGCCGATCGTCAGCGGCATCGCGCCGCAGCCGATCCTGTGCAAAGACTTTATTATCGACCCTTATCAGATTTGGCTGGCGCGCTTTTACCAGGCCGACGCCTGCCTGCTGATGCTCTCGGTGCTTGACGACGAGCAGTACCGCCAGCTCTCTGCCGTCGCGCACAGCCTGAAAATGGGCGTGCTGACCGAAGTGAGCAACGAAGAGGAGCTGGAACGCGCGATTGCGCTGGAAGCCAAAGTGGTCGGCATTAACAACCGCGATCTGCGTGACCTGTCTATTGACCTGAACCGCACGCGCCAGCTGGCGCCGCGTCTGGGCGCTGGCGTCACGGTGATCAGCGAATCCGGCATTAACAGCTACGCCCAGGTGCGCGAGCTGAGCCACTTCGCCAACGGTTTCCTGATTGGCTCCGCCATGATGGAACATGACGATCTCAATGCAGCAGTGCGTCGCGTGCTGCTGGGTGAAAACAAAGTCTGCGGCTTAACCCGCGAACAGGACGCCCAGGCCGCGTATGAAGCCGGAGCGATTTATGGCGGGCTGATTTTTGTGGATTCCTCTCCTCGCGCGGTTAGCGAAGAGCAGGCGCGTAAGATCATCGCCGCGGCACCGCTCAGCTATGTTGGCGTGTTCCGCAATGCGGATATCGCCGAGGTGGTTGAAAAAGCCGACGCGTTATCCCTGAGCGCGGTGCAGCTGCACGGCGATGAAGATCAGGCCTATGTCGATGCCCTGCGCGACACGCTGGCGCCGCAGGTACAGATCTGGAAAGCGCAAAGCGTTGGCGATACGTTGCCCCCGCGTAACCTGAACCACGTGGATAAATACGTTCTCGATAACGGCCAGGGCGGAAGCGGCCAGCGTTTTGACTGGTCTCTGCTGAATGGCGAAAAGCTGGACAACGTCCTGCTGGCGGGCGGATTAAGCCCGGACAACTGTGTAGAAGCCGCGAAAACCGGCTGCGCAGGCCTCGATTTCAATTCAGGCGTAGAGTCCCAACCGGGTATCAAAGATGCCAGCAAGCTGGCCTCGGTTTTTAAAACTCTGCGTGCATATTAAGGAAGAGAAGATGACGACATTACTTAACCCGTATTTTGGTGAGTTCGGCGGGATGTACGTCCCGCAAATCCTGATGCCCGCGCTGCGCCAGCTGGAAGAAGCGTTTGTCAGCGCGCAAAAGGATCCGGCGTTTCAGGCTGAATTTACAGACCTGCTGAAAAATTACGCCGGTCGTCCGACCGCGCTGACCAAATGCCGCAATCTGACGGAAGGCACGAAAACCACGCTGTATCTTAAGCGTGAAGACCTGCTGCACGGCGGCGCGCATAAAACTAACCAGGTGCTGGGCCAGGCGCTGCTCGCCAAGCGCATGGGCAAAACTGAAATCATCGCCGAAACCGGCGCGGGCCAGCACGGCGTGGCCTCGGCGCTCGCCAGCGCCCTGCTCGGCCTGAAATGCCGCATCTATATGGGGGCGAAAGACGTTGAGCGTCAGTCTCCGAACGTCTTCCGTATGCGCCTGATGGGTGCGGAAGTGATCCCGGTGCACAGCGGCTCCGCGACGCTGAAGGATGCCTGTAACGAAGCGCTGCGCGACTGGTCCGGCAGCTATGAAACCGCGCACTATATGCTCGGAACCGCGGCGGGCCCGCACCCGTTCCCGACCATCGTGCGCGAATTTCAGCGCATGATCGGGGAAGAGACCAAAGCGCAGATCCTTGAAAAAGAGGGTCGCCTGCCGGATGCGGTGATCGCCTGCGTCGGCGGCGGGTCAAACGCCATCGGCATGTTCGCAGACTTTATCGACGACACCAGCGTGGGTCTGATTGGCGTCGAGCCTGCCGGTCACGGCATTGAATCAGGTGAACACGGCGCGCCGCTGAAGCATGGCCGCGTGGGGATCTACTTCGGCATGAAATCCCCGATGATGCAGACCGATGAGGGCCAGATTGAAGAGTCTTACTCTATCTCTGCCGGCCTCGACTTCCCTTCCGTCGGGCCGCAGCACGCCTATCTGAACAGTACGGGTCGCGCGGACTATGTCTCCATTACCGATGACGAAGCGCTGGAAGCGTTTAAAACGCTGTGTCGCAGCGAAGGGATCATCCCGGCGCTGGAGTCTTCCCACGCCCTGGCGCACGCGCTGAAAATGATGAAAGACAATCCGGAAAAAGAGCAGCTGCTGGTGGTGAACCTTTCCGGCCGCGGTGACAAAGATATCTTCACCGTTCACGATATTCTGAAAGCACGAGGGGAAATCTGATGGAACGCTACGATAACGTATTTGCAGAACTGAAATCCCGCCAGGAAGGCGCGTTCGTTCCCTTCGTCACCCTGGGAGACCCGGGCCCGGAACAGTCGCTAAAGATTATCGACACCCTGATTGAGGCCGGTGCCGACGCGCTGGAGCTGGGGATCCCCTTCTCTGACCCGCTGGCGGATGGCCCAACCATTCAGAATGCGACGCTGCGCGCGTTTGCCTCGGGCGTCACGCCAACCCAGTGCTTTGAGATGCTGGCGGCAATTCGCCAGAAGCATCCGACCATTCCCATTGGCCTGCTGATGTACGCCAACCTGGTGTTCAACCGCGGTATCGATGAGTTTTACGCCGAGTGCGCACGCGTAGGCGTTGACTCCGTTCTGGTGGCAGACGTGCCGGTCGAAGAGTCCGCGCCGTTCCGCCAGGCTGCGATGCGTCACAATGTCGCCCCGATTTTCATCTGCCCGCCAAACGCTGATGACGAATTGCTGCGCCAGATTGCCTCTTACGGGCGCGGGTATACCTATCTTCTCTCCCGCGCAGGCGTGACCGGTGCCGAGAATAAAGCCGCCCTGCCGCTGCATCATCTTGTGGAAAAGCTGGCCGAGTACCATGCCGCGCCGCCGCTGCAGGGGTTCGGGATCTCTTCTCCGGATCAGGTCACCGCGGCGATTGACGCGAAGGCTGCGGGTGCCATCTCTGGCTCTGCAATTGTGAATATCATCGAGAAGAACGTGGATAAACCCGAGCAGATGCTGGCCGAGCTGAAAGCGTTTGTGACTGCCATGAAGGCGGCGACGCGTAAAGCCTGACACCTCCACCGTCTGGCACCCCTGCCAGACGGTTACCCTTTCTTCCCCGCCTTCAACAAAGTATTACGTCAAAATTGATCCTTTCGATATTTTCGGTGTGAATGGCTTTTCAAACTGTTATGTAAGCGTATGATCTGGACTCTTTTTTATCTTTAATCCTTCTGAGTTCAGAGGCTTATTCATGTCATGGCAATCCTTCAAACAGGCTTACCTGGTTAAGTTCTGGTCACCCGTTCCGGCCGTTATCGCGGCTGGCATTCTCTCAACTTATTATTTTGGCATTACCGGTACGTTCTGGGCAGTGACCGGCGAGTTCACCCGCTGGGGTGGTCAGCTGCTGCAGCTCGCAGGCGTGCATGCCGAAGAGTGGGGTTACTTTAAACTCATTCATCTGGACGGCACCCCGCTTACCCGCATCGACGGGATGATGATCATCGGCATGTTTGGCGGCTGCTTCGCGGCGGCGCTATGGGCAAACAACGTTAAGTTGCGGATGCCCAAAAGCCGGATCCGCATTCTTCAGGCAGTTGTCGGCGGTATCATTGCCGGGTTTGGGGCCCGTCTGGCAATGGGCTGTAACCTTGCAGCCTTCTTTACCGGTATTCCTCAGTTTTCGCTGCACGCATGGTTTTTTGCCGTCGCCACGGCCATCGGCTCTTACTTTGGGGCAAAATTTACCCTGCTGCCGCTGTTCCGCATTCCGGTGAAAATGACAAAAGTCAGCGCAGCGTCTCCGTTAACCCAGAAGCCCTCTCAGGCACGCCGCCGTTTCCGTCTCGGAATGCTGGTCTTTTTCGCTATGGTGGCATGGGCGCTGTGTACAGCTCTGAACCAGCCCAAACTCGGTCTGGCGATGCTGTTCGGCGTGGGTTTTGGTCTGCTCATTGAACGCGCGCAGATCTGCTTCACCTCCGCGTTTCGCGATATGTGGATCACCGGCCGCACGATGATGGCGAAGGCGATTATCGCCGGGATGGCGGTCAGCGCCATCGGCATCTTCAGCTATGTTCAACTGGGCGTCGAACCAAAAATCATGTGGGCCGGTCCTAACGCGGTCATTGGCGGCCTGCTGTTCGGCTTCGGGATCGTGCTGGCCGGCGGGTGTGAAACCGGCTGGATGTATCGCGCCGTTGAAGGTCAGGTGCACTACTGGTGGGTGGGTCTTGGGAATGTGATTGGCTCGACGATCCTGGCGTACTTCTGGGACGATTTGTCCCCGGCGCTTGCCACAAGTTGGGACAAGGTCAACCTGCTGAGCACCTTTGGGCCTCTCGGCGGCCTGCTGGTCACCTACGCCCTGCTGCTGGTCGCTTTTTTACTGGTTGTCGCGCAGGAGAAACGTTTTTTCCGCCGTGCGAGCGTTAAAACAGAAACGCAGGAGAATGCAGCATGAAAGAGATTGTGCCTGATTATCGTCTGGATATGGTTGGCGAGCCCTGTCCATATCCGGCGGTGGCTACGCTTGAAGCGCTACCGCAGCTAAAGAAAGGGGAAATTCTGGAGGTGGTGAGCGACTGCCCGCAGTCCATCAACAACATACCGCTGGATGCGAAAAACCACGGTTATACGGTGCTGGATATCCAGCAGGATGGCCCGACCATTCGCTATCTGATTCAAAAATGATCGCTAAGGGCCTCGCCAGGGGCCTTTATCGTATTGAATTATAAGACATCTTGATCCACGGCAAAAACGCGATTTTTGACTTAAGTAAAATCTCATTTCCCTTTTGAAGGAGGTTTTCACGATTTGATGTATTTACGAGCTTTACTGGTTTTCGCCTTATTGATTCCCTTCCATGCGCTGTCCCTGAATTTCTCTTCCACCTTCCTGCGCCTTGATTGTCCGCAAAGAGGACTTGTCGAGGTTATTCTGCACGTTTATGACCATACCCAGGAACGATGGCGCGGTCATTTTGAAACCGGCGCGGGACATAAACGTGCGGGTGATACAGAAATTATCCCGTTTGCCAACGGCGATATTCTCTTCCATTCCCTGTCCAGCGACGCTTTCAGCTATTTATATGATGGGGAGACGATGCTGAGGCACTGCGTAAAGCTTGATGAGCGGCCGGTTTATCCGTCGTTTTGAAGTGAGCAAAGCAAACTGGCCACAGGGTGGCCAGTTTGAAGGGGGATTAGAAACGATAACCCGCGGAGAACATAAACACCCACGGATCCAGTCGCGTGTTGATACTTTGCTGCTGACCGCCCGCCTTGAAGCGTACGTCCGTATCAATATCCATATACCAGACGGAGGCGTTAATTAACCAGTCGCGGTTAATCAGGTAATCCAGACCGACCTGCCCCGCCATGCCCCACGAATCTTTCAGGCTGAGGTCCGTCAGACCCGCCTCTTTACCGGTATCGTTGAATTTCTCATCAAAGAAGGTGGTGTAGTTCACACCGGCGCCAATATAAGGACGCACCTTGCTGCTTGAGTCGCCAAAGTACCATTGCGCCATCAGCGTTGGTGGTAAATGGTGAACCGTAGCAATATCACCGGTTGCGCCCAGACCCACGCGATGACGGAACGGCGTTGCAGCCAGAAGCTCAACGCCCACGTTATCCGTCGCCATATAGGTGAAAGTTAAACCTAACTGGGTGTTATTACTGACGTTAAAACCGCCCATTCCCAGCACGTTATCCGAACCTTCAGTTGGGCGAGCCGTAGCCGAACCGGCACGAATAAAGAATTCGCCTGCTTCATGCGCGTACGCGCCGCCAGAGAGACTGCTTAATACAAGGGCTGCCACCGCTAATTTTTTCATATCCGCTCCATCGTTGTGGTTTTAATCGCGGATGAGAATATACTCACAAAAGGGTAATAAGTGATCTGCCACAGATCACATTAAAACCAGTAACTTAACATTCATTGATCTGGGTTAATTTTTTGTGGCGTGTTCAAAAGCGATAAGTTGTTTCCATGTCAATTTTTGGCATTTCACGGTTACAAAATTTTCCCTTTTCCTCCTCTTGCTCTTCCTCTGGCGGCTGGATAATTTATCGCTCTCACAAATTGATTTGATGCGTTCTTCTTTTGCAGGTGTGCCATGAGTGATATTAACCCGTGCATGACGTGCGGAGCCTGTTGTGCGTATTTTCGAGTCTCTTTCTACTGGGCCGAAGCCAGCGATGGCGGCGGTACCGTTCCGGTTCATCTTACCGAGCCGTTAACCCCCTTTTTGCGCTGCATGAGCGGCACGAACCAAAAGCAGGCTCGCTGTGTGGCGCTACAGGGTGAGCCCGGGGTCTCTACCCGATGTTCCATCTATGAGGATCGGCCCAGTCCGTGCCGGGAATTTGCCATGTCGGGGGAAGATGGCCAGGTCAACGAAGCCTGCAATCGCGCCCGCGCACGCGTGGGATTACCGCCGCTTTACAAAGATATGCTTTTCCATACAAGCCTTGATGCTGCCACAGCAGGTGCATCCGGTGTACAATTGCCGGCTAATTAACACCTGCAATACTCAAGGAGAGTGCATGTCTATCACGGCGAAGTCTGTCTACCGTGACACGGGAAATTTTTTCCGCAATCAGTTCATAACCTTTTTACTGATCGCGTTGCTTTGCGCCTTTATCACGGTGGTGCTGGGTCATGCGTTTTCACCGAGTGAAGAACAGATTGCCAGCCTGAGCCAGGGCGACCATCTTGCGGGTAGCGTGGGGTTGTTTGAGCTGGTGCAAAACATGACGCCGGAACAGCAGCAAATCCTGCTGCGCGCCTCTGCCGCGTCCACGTTCTCGGGCCTGATTGGTAATGCAGTTCTGGCGGGCGGCGTTTTGCTGATGATTCAGCTTGTATCGGCGGGTCACCGGGTCAGCGCCTTACGGGCGATTGGTGCCAGTGCGCCGGTCTTACCTAAGCTGTTTATCCTGATCTTTTTGACCACCCTGCTGGTGCAGATGGGGATAATGCTGGTCGTGGTGCCGGGCGTACTGCTGGCTATCGTGCTCTCGTTTGCCCCGGTGATGGTCGTGCAGGATAAGATGGGTATTTTTACCGCGATGCGCAGCAGCATCCGACTGGCATGGGCTAATATGCGTCTGGTGGCGCCCGCCGGTATCGGCTGGCTGCTTGCTAAAACGCTTCTGCTTTTGTTTGCGCCGAATTTTGCGGTATTAACGCCTAACGTTGGCGCCGTGGTGGCGAATACGTTAAGCAATCTGATTTCAGCGGTACTGCTGGTCTATCTGTTCCGCCTGTATATGTTAATTCGTCAGTAATCCAGAGGCGGGAGGCATCGCAGTCTCCCGCCCCGCTCAGAAGATGGAATCACAGAATGAAGCAGTTTCTTGATTTTTTACCGCTCGTGGTCTTTTTTGCTTTTTATAAGCTGTACGATATTTATGCCGCGACCACTGCGCTGATCGTTGCAACGGCAGTTGTTCTGATCTACAGCTGGGTTCGCTATCGTAAAGTCGAAAAAATGGCGCTGGTCACCTTCGTGCTGGTCGCCGTATTCGGCGGACTGACTCTGTTCTTCCATAACGATGAATTTATCAAGTGGAAAGTGACCGTGATTTACGCCCTGTTTGCGGGCGCATTATTAATCAGCCAGTGGGTGATGAAAAAACCGCTGATCCAACGCATGCTGGGCAAAGAGCTGACGCTGCCTCAGGAAGTCTGGTCCCGTCTGAATATCGCGTGGGCGGTCTTCTTTATTCTCTGCGGTCTCGCTAACATCTATATTGCTTTCTGGCTGCCGCAGAATATTTGGGTCAACTTTAAGGTCTTCGGCCTGACCGCACTGACCCTTATCTTCACGCTGTTAAGCGGCGTATACATTTATCGCCACATGCCGCAGGACGACAAGCACTGATTAACGACTGACCAGAACGTCAGAGACAGGCGTTCTGGTCTATTCTCTCCGCTGTAAAATCATAGTAGCATCCCGCCTGAAGTCTTCCGTTACGAGTTAAAACAATGACAACAACTAACGCCCCGCAGGGCGAACTGGTTTTACGCACACTGGCAATGCCCGCTGACACCAATGCCAATGGCGATATTTTTGGCGGCTGGCTGATGTCGCAGATGGATATGGGCGGCGCAATTCTGGCAAAAGAGATCGCCCACGGGCGCGTGGTGACTGTGCGAGTGGACGGCATGACCTTCCTGCGCCCGGTTGCGGTAGGTGATGTGGTTTGCTGCTACGCGCGCTGCGTCAAACGCGGCAATACCTCTATTTCAATTAACATCGAAGTGTGGGTTAAGAAAGTCTCTTCTGAGCCGATTGGGCAGCGTTATAAGGCCACTGAGGCGCTGTTTATTTATGTCGCAGTGGACAGCGAGGGTAAACCTCGTCAACTTCCTCAGGCCTGATCGACAAGTAAAAAAAAGCCTCCTTTCGGAGGCTTTTTTTATTCCATCTGCGCCCCGCCGTTCAGACGGAAAACGATATTCACAATCAATCCGCTGCCCGGCTTGCCTGGCTCATAACGCCATCTGCGCATTGCAGATTTCACTTCGCGCTCAAACATATTAGAAGGCTGAGCGGACAAGATTTCCACGTTATCCACTCGGCCATCCGCAGTCACGTCAAATTTCACCCTTACGCGGCCTTCAATACGCAAAGCCTGAGCTCGCGCCGGATACTGAGGCTGGTTGCGGCTTACGGCACGCGGGCCCGCTGGCGCACTAACCGTTGGCTTTGGTGTCGTTGCCGTATTGTTCATCACCGGACGTGAAGGCGCTGCATTTTCAACCGGCTGGGTCGCACGCGGTTCAACCGGACGTTCCTCACGTTTCGGACGCTCCTCGACCTTCTTCACCGGCTTTGGCTTCGGCTTAGGTTTTGGCTTCGGTTCAGGTTTGTGGATCACCACCGGCGCTTCCTTCGGTGGCTCCGGAACAGGCTCGGGTTCTGGCTCAGGTTCAGCCACCGGCTGTGGCGGCGGAGGGGCAACCTGCGGCGGTTCGAGATCCGCTGGCGATACCATCGTTACCGAAATCGGCTGCGCGGGCGCGGGCATTTCAATAACCTGATGAACCGAGGTATACAGCAAACCCGCCACAACGGCACCGTGAATCACGACAGAAAGCAGCGTCGGCCAGGGAAAGCGGCGAGGTAAATCAAGGGTCATCGAAGTCATATTCATCAACGTTAAAAAACCGAATCATGATTTTAAATGCAAATAGCAATCATATTCAATAAGACACTTTGTTCTGGGGCAACTTTAGCGCCTGAGAGGCCAAAAAAGGCGCAGTCAGATCAGGGTATTAACATTGTTTTTATTTTACATTGCAGTCGTTTGCCCTTTCACATAACGTAACTGACACTTTTACCGGTTAAGGAGCTTCGCCGTGTTTTACGTAATTTACTCTGAAGATGTTGCTGATTCGCTCGAAAAACGCCAGTCTGTGCGCCCTGCGCATCTGGCACGTTTGCAGCTGCTCCAGGATGAAGGCCGATTACTGACCGCTGGCCCCATGCCCGCAGTCGACAGCAACGATCCGGGTGCTGCCGGTTTTGCCGGCTCCACGGTTATTGCTGAATTTGAATCCCAGGAAGCCGCTCAGGCCTGGGCTGACGCAGACCCGTACGTTGCAGCGGGTGTGTATGCAAAAGTGACGGTGAGACCGTATAAAAAAGTGTTCTGATACCGAAGCGGCTCCGAAAGGAGCCTTTTTTATGGTGGCGATTACGCGTCACTGTACCGGGTAAACTGCTGTTCTGTAATCAGGCTCCCCCACTGCTCGCCTTCCCACTCCTTTACCAGCGTAAACCCAAACGACTCGTACAGACGCCGGGCGGCGGTCAGCTTATTGAATGTCCAGAGGTGCACAGCAGAAAAACCGGCCCTGTCGCAGAACCGCATCGCTTCATTCAGCAGTTTTTTCCCCACGCCGTGTCCCCGACAGCCATCATCAAGAATAAACCAGCGAAGATGGGCTTCATCCGGCGCCAGATCCTCGCCATCGATCGCCACCGAGCCGACAATTTTGTCGTTGAGTACTGCCAGCCAAATCTGGTTACAGGGCTTCTCCAGTCTTTCACTGAACTCGGCCAGTCCTGAAGCCACTTTGGCCTCGAAGAAGCGACCAAAGTTATGCTCCCGCGAATAATAGCTGCCATGCATCTCCGCTATACGGCCAATCATGCCGGGGATGTACCCCTGCACTATCTTCAACTCGTCGGGCTGCATATCGTTACCCCCCTCACGGCATGCCAGCAGCGCGTTGGCATAAAGGGAGAGACCCTCAGAAATGGTCTGCTGCTGGGCAGGAGCAAGACGCTTTATTGCTGTGACCACGCGCTCGTTGCTGAAGGCATTAATTTTGCTGACCGTCTCGTGACCTTTCGCGGTCAGCCTGAGGCTCTTTGCTCTCGCATCCTCAGTAGAAATGACCTCCTCAAGTTCGCCCGCGGCAATCAGGCGAGCCAGCATCCGGCTGACGCTGGACTTTTCCAGGCCCAGCAGTTGCACCAGCTGACTCGCCGTCATCTCCTTACGCAGAGCAATTTCGACCAGAGTATGGACGGCCGAAGGCGAGTAATTCGTTGAGGCCAGGGTAGACCCCATAAAACCTAACTCTCGCACCATAAGGCGCGAGGAACGTCGAATAACACTGACTACCGGGGTTTCGCTGTGCATGTTATGTCCTCACCATTTAGTTGTACTATACAACTAAATGGTGAGAGATTGTCAAACAGAATAAAAAAGGCTCCCGCAGGAGCCTTTCATACATCAATGCAGCGACGCTAACCTCGCCGCAAATCCGACAAATAGCAGCCCTATCAGCCCGTTCCCCAGCTTCGCCAGTTTCTTTTTTGTTTTCAGATAACGCGTGACAAACGCACCGGAGAAGATCAGGAAGCTCATGTACATAAAGCTTATTAACTCCAGCGTCGTCGCGAGGATCAGGAAGGAAGTGCCGGTACTCTTCGCATTCACGTCAATGAACTGAACGAAGAACGATACGTAGAACAGAATCGCTTTGGGGTTGGTCAGGCTTAACACCAGGGAACGTTTCATGATCATGCTGGCAGGTTCGGGGCCGCTCTCATGCGCGTTTTTTTGACGGTTTACCACCGACCAGAGCATTTTGCCCCCCAGCCAGAGCAGATAGAAAGCCCCGAGATAGCGCACGATATTAAACAGTACCGGCGTGGTCTGGATTAATGCCGCGACGCCCGCCCATGCGAGAAACATCAGCACCGCATCGCCAATAAATACGCCCGTAGCGGCGAGATACCCTTTTTTAACACCGTGACCGATCCCGGTTTTTAGCACGAACAAGGTATTCGGTCCTGGCACCAGAACGATAAAAAATGCGCCAACAACATACGTCCAGAAATTCAGTACGCCAAACTCCGCAAACACTTCTCCCTCCTTTTGCTAAACACAACAGGAACAACGCTGCAAATACGCTATCCCCAAAAAATCAGACGCTATAAAATCAGCGGGCACCAGTTACGGTGCCCTCATGTTTCTCAGATATCCTGGACTGCGAACAGCAACGCATTGCGGTGCCGCGTCAATCCACATTTTCTGATGGCGTGAATACGCATATTGCGGCGGGATTGTGCTTCCAGCCAACGAGCCTTGCGACGACTCACCTGTCGCAACATGCGCCAGCGCCCTACTTCTGTTCTACTGCGCTTCATGTCTACAACTCTTAAACTAACTGAGCCGCCATTATAAACCCAACCCGGCAGCAAACCAGCGCTTTTACCTGGCGTTTTTATTTGCCAGATGAATCCTGATGCGTACACTCATAACAATACGCTTTCAAAAGGATTTTTTTACCTATGACAACCTTCTACACCGTGGTGAGTTGGCTGGTCATTCTGGGATACTGGCTGTTAATCGCGGGTGTGACATTACGCATCCTGATGAAGCGCAGAGCCGTACCCTCTGCCATGGCCTGGCTTCTGATCATTTACATCCTCCCGCTGGTGGGAATTATTGCCTATCTCTCTTTTGGTGAGCTTCATCTTGGTAAACGCCGTGCCGAGCGCGCCCGTGCCATGTGGCCCTCCACCGCGAAGTGGCTGAACGATCTTAAAGCCTGCAAACATATTTTTGCCGAGGAGAACAGCAGCGTCGCCTCCTCACTGTTTAAGCTGTGCGAGCGCCGCCAGGGGATTGGCGGCGTTAAGGGCAATCAACTGCAGCTGCTGACCTCGTCTGACGACGTCATGCAGGCGTTAATCCGCGATATTCAGCTGGCTCGTCATAATATCGAGATGGTTTTTTATATCTGGCAGCCCGGCGGGATGGCTGACCAGGTCGCTGAGTCGCTGATGGCCGCCGCGCGGCGCGGCATTCATTGCCGCCTGATGCTTGACTCCGCGGGTAGCGTGGCATTTTTCCGCAGCCCCTGGGCAGGCATGATGCGTAATGCCGGGATCGAAGTGGTCGAAGCGTTGAAGGTAAATCTCCTTCGCGTGTTTCTGCGCCGGATGGATCTCCGCCAGCATCGCAAAATGATCATGATCGATAACTATATTGCCTACACCGGCAGCATGAACATGGTCGACCCGCGCTTCTTCAAGCAGGACTCAGGAGTAGGTCAATGGGTTGATTTGATGGCGCGAATGGAGGGGCCGATTGCCACCTCGATGGGCATCGTTTATTCCTGCGACTGGGAGATTGAAACCGGCAAGCGTATCCTGCCGCCGCCGCCGGACGGCAATATTATGCCGTTTGAGGAGGCCAGCGGTCATACCATTCATACCATTGCTTCCGGGCCAGGCTTCCCGGAGGACTTGATCCATCAGGCGCTGCTGACGGCAACCTACTCGGCGCGTGAATATCTGATCATGACGACGCCCTACTTTGTCCCCAGCGATGACCTCCTGCACGCCATCTGTACAGCCGCGCAGCGCGGTGTCGATGTGAGCATCATTTTGCCGCGCAAAAATGACTCTCTCCTGGTGGGCTGGGCCAGCCGGGCATTCTTTAGCGAACTGCTGGCCGCCGGGGTGAAAATTTACCAGTTTGAAGGCGGATTGCTCCACACCAAGAGCGTGCTCGTCGACGGTGAGCTGAGCCTGGTGGGCACGGTCAACCTGGATATGCGCAGCCTGTGGCTCAACTTTGAAATCACGCTGGTCATTGATGATGCCGGCTTTGGCGGCGATCTCGCGGCGGTGCAGGATGATTATATCTCCCGCTCGCGTCTGCTGGATGCCAGACTGTGGGTAAAACGTCCGCTGTGGCAGAGAATTGCCGAACGACTGTTTTACTTCTTTAGTCCGTTGCTGTAAAACGTGCCCAACGATGTTAAACAGGTAGTCATCATGGAAATGGATCTGAACAATCGCCTGACCGAAGACGAAACGCTCGAGCAGGCCTATGACATTTTTCTCGAACTGGCGGTTGATAACCTCGATCCCGCAGACGTGATCCTTTTTAATCTGCAGTTCGAAGAGCGCGGCGGTGCCGAGCTGTTTGACCCTTCAGAAGACTGGGCTGAGCATGTGGATTTCGACCTGAACCCTGACTTTTTTGCCGAAGTGGTGATTGGGCTGGCAGATGAAGACGGTGGCGAAATTAACGATATTTTCGCTCGCGTCCTGCTGTGTCGAGAGAAAGACCATAAGCTGTGCCATATACTCTGGCGCGAATAATAAAAAAGGCTGCGATTGCAGCCTTTTTTATTTACTCCGGCAATTTATTGCCACAGCGATGACAAAACCGCGCGTCGTGATCATGTTCACCCTGCTGGCAATGAGGACACTTGCGCTGCTGCTTGCGGCTCTGAAACGCGCTGCTCATGTGTGTGGTAATAAGTCCAGTCGGAATGGCAATCACCGAATAGCCAATCAAAATCAGCACTGACGCCACAATGCGGCCCAGCGGCGTGTGGGGAGTAATATCACCATAACCCACGGTCGTGACGGTCACAATCGCCCAGTAGACGGAGGCATTGAGCGTCGTAAAGCCATATTTGGGACCTTCTATTAAATACATCAGCGCGCCGAAAACAATCATGACGATGGCAATAAACGAGTAGAACAGAATGAGCTGATGCCGTGCGCTGACGATTGCACTCCAGAACACGCGCAATGAGGGCATAAAACGCAGTAATTTCAGAATACGTAATACGCGAATAACGCGCATCGCTCGCCAGGCAAAGACATAGCTCAGGCTGATTTCCGGCCACAGCCACATGACGTATAGCGGCAGAATGGTGGCTAAATCAATAAATCCCCAGAAGCTGAAAACATATCGGGCCGGGTTGGGCCAGGCTATTACCCGGAGGAGATATTCAGCGGTAAAAACCAGGGTAATCGCCAGCTCAAGCCAGACAAAGATGTGCCATTCGTCAAACGTCAGGTGATATTGCGTCCCGGCACCCGATTCAATAAAGATGACGACCACGCTGAGAAGCGCAAATAAACCGCAAAGACCTTCGAAGCGACGTCCGGATACCGTTTCAGGATCGAATAAAAAATGATAAAGCCGCCGACGGGCTGACGTTAATAAACGCGACACAGTAACCTCGCAAAAAATAAGGGCTGACATCATGTCAGCCCTTGCGATTATAACGGGTCTACTTTCAGGCAGGAAACCGCATGTCGGAAACT
Organism: Enterobacter sp. 148H3; assembly: GCF_034107425.1. Classification (NCBI taxonomy): domain Bacteria; kingdom Pseudomonadati; phylum Pseudomonadota; class Gammaproteobacteria; order Enterobacterales; family Enterobacteriaceae; genus Enterobacter; species Enterobacter sp. 148H3. Next base: position 47,069 of record NZ_JAWNEI010000013.1, read on the forward strand.
GCCTTCCAGAACTGGACGCGTTTTTGCACATTCCGGCCCGGCCATTGGGCAGCGCGTGCGGAAGACGCAGCCCGACGGTGGGTTAATCGGTGAGGGCAATTCACCTTCCAGCAGCTGGATGGTCTTATTCTTTTCCAGATCCGGATCGGGGATTGGCACAGCGGACATCAGCGCTTTGGTGTAAGGGTGCAGCGGATTGTGGTACACCTCGTCATAGGTACCCAGCTCCACGGCGTGACCCAGATACATCACCAGCACGCGGTCTGAAATGTGTTTCACTACGGCCAGGTCATGCGCGATGAAGATCAGCGACAGCCCCATTTCACGCTGCAGCTTCTGCAGCAGGTTAACCACCTGTGCCTGAATGGACACGTCCAGCGCGGAAACCGGCTCGTCGCAGATAATCAGCTTCGGTTCGAGGATCAGCGCACGGGCGATACCAATACGCTGGCACTGGCCGCCGGAGAATTCGTGCGGGTAGCGGTTGATGAGGTTAGGCAACAGGCCGACTTTCATCATCATCGCCTTAACGCGATCGCGCACTTCCTGACGAGACATCTTCGGATGATAGGTCCGCAGCGGCTCGGCAATAATCTCGCCGATGGTCATACGCGGGTTAAGGGATGCCAGCGGATCCTGGAAAATCATCTGGATATCGCTGCGCACCTCGCGCCACTCGTCGGGTTTCATGCCCAGCAGATCTTTACCCAGCCAGGCCACTTTGCCGTCGGTCGCTTTTACCAGACCGATAATGGCGCGCGCAAAGGTCGATTTACCGCAGCCGGACTCTCCGACCACGCCCAGGGTTTCCCCTTCGTACAGGCGCAGCGTAACGCCATCCACCGCTTTCAGGGTCTTCGACGGCTGCCAGAACCACTGTTTTCCGTCTTTAATGTCGAAATGCACCTTTAGGTCAGCAATTTCGAGCAGCACGTTGCGTTTTTCATCTAATGCGTTCATACCAGCTCCTCCTGCGGCTTAAAGCAGGCGCGCAGACGGCCTGGTGCAAACTCTTCCAGCGGCGGAGCGCTGTTGCAGATTTCCATCGCGTGCGGGCAGCGCGGCTGGAACGGACAGCCTTTCGGCAGGCGCAGCAGGTTTGGCGGGTTGCCAGGAATGGTGAGCAGGGATTCCCCTTCCGCATCAAGACGCGGCACCGCGTTCAGCAGGCCAATGGAGTACGGGTGAGCTGGCTGATAGAAGACATCGCGCGCTTTGCCATATTCCATCGTTCGCCCGGCGTACATCACCAGCACTTTGTCACAGATGCCCGCCACTACGCCCAGGTCGTGGGTAATCATGATAATCGCCGTGTTGAACTCACGCTTAAGCTCGTTCAACAGGGTCATGATTTGCGCCTGAACGGTAACGTCCAGCGCGGTAGTGGGTTCATCGGCAATCAGCAGTTTTGGCCGACACAGCAGCGCCATCGCAATCATCACGCGCTGACGCATACCGCCAGAGAACTCGTGCGGGAACATGCGCATGCGCTTGCGTGCCTCCGGCATTTTCACCGCATCGAGCATTTTGACCGACTCTTCAAAGGCTTCGGCTTTGCCCAGACCTTTGTGCAGCATCAGGACTTCCATCAGCTGCTCACCAACGCGCATGTACGGGTTCAGAGAAGTCATCGGATCCTGGAAAATCATCGAGATCTGTTCGGCGCGCAGCTTGTTCAGCTCTTGCTCCGGCAGGTTAAGGATTTCACGACCGTTGAATTTCGCGGAGCCCCCAATCACACCGTTTGCTGCCAACAGGCCCATTAAAGCAAAGGCGGTCTGAGATTTCCCGGATCCGGATTCACCGACGATGCCGAGCGTTTCACCCGCGCGCAGGTTAAAGTTGAGATCGTTCACGGCGGTCACATCCCCGTCCGGAGTCTTAAAGGTGACGCGAAGATCTTTTACGTCCAGCAGAAGGTCGCTCCGCTGCTGCGCCTGTGGCGCGGTTGCCGTTTCAATAATTGTCATGACGGCGCTCCTTAACGGTCTTTCGGGTCGAGGGCATCACGCAGGCCATCGCCGATAAAGTTAAAACAAAACAGGGTAACGACCAGGAAACCCGCCGGATAAAGCAGCAGCCACGGAGACACTTCCATTGAGTTTGCGCCATCGCTGAGCAGCGCGCCCCAGCTGCTCAGCGGCTCTTGTGTACCGAGCCCCAGGAAACTCAGGAAAGATTCAAACAGGATCATGCTTGGCACCAGCAGTGAGGCATAGACCACCACCACGCCCAGCACGTTAGGAACGATATGGCGAACCACGATATTCCCGGTAGAGACACCGCCTACCTGCGCCGCTTCGATAAACTCTTTGCGTTTGAGGCTCAGCGTCTGGCCGCGAACAATACGCGCCATATCCAGCCATGACACCATCCCGATGGCAACGAAGATCAACAGGATATTCTGACCAAAGAAGGTCACCAGCAGGATGACGAAGAACATAAACGGGAAGGAGTTCAGAATTTCAAGCAGACGCATCATCACCGAGTCCACTTTGCCGCCAAGGTAGCCGGACAGTGAGCCATAGAGCGTCCCCACGATCACCGCCACCAGAGCGGCAGCAATACCGACCATAAGAGAGATACGACCACCGATAGCGACACGCACCAGCAGATCGCGTCCTGAGGAGTCCGTGCCAAAATAGTGGCCTGATTCCATATCCGGCGCGCTGGACATCATGCCCCAGTCGGTGTCGAAATAGGTAAATTGCGACAGCATCGGCGCCAGGGTCACAAACAGCGCGATGATCACCAGAACCACCAGACTCGCAACCGCCGCGCGGTTGTGCATAAAGCGACGGCGCGCGTCCTGCCAGAGGCTACGACCTTCCACTTCCAGTTTTTCACTGAAGTTTTCCAGCGCCTCGCTGTTTTTCTTACTCAACATCATGGCGTGCTCCAGTTAGTAACGGATTTTCGGGTCGATGACGGCGTACAGGACATCAACGATAGCGTTAAAGAGAATGGTCAGCGCACCGACGAGAATAGTCAGGCTCAGTACCAGCGAATAGTCGCGGTTAAGCGCGCCGTTAACAAACAGCTGGCCGATGCCCGGCAGGCCGTAAATTGTTTCGATAACCATCGAGCCGGTAATGATCCCGACGAATGCCGGTCCCATGTAGGAGAGCACGGGCAACAGTGCCGGCTTAAGCGCGTGGCGGAAGATAATCCGACGCATCGGCAGCCCTTTAGCGCGTGCGGTACGAATGAAGTTCGAGTGCAGCACTTCGATCATTGAACCTCGGGTGATACGCGCGATACTGGCGATGTACGCCAGAGATAATGCCACCATCGGCAAAATCATGAACTTCAATGCCCCGCCGTTCCAGCCGCCGCCAGGCAGCCACTTCAGCGTAATGGCAAATATCATCACCAGTAATGGCGCAACAACGAAGCTGGGTATGACTACCCCGGTCATCGCCACCCCCATTACGGCATAATCCCATTTGGTATTTTGTCTGAGCGCGGCGATAACGCCTGCGGTGACCCCGAAAACGATCGCCAGAATGAATGCCGCAGCACCCAATTTCGCCGAAACCGGGAAGCTGGAGGCCACCAGGTCGTTAACGGAATAGTCTTTATATTTAAATGACGGTCCAAAATCACCGTGGGCCAGCTGCTTCAGGTAATTGAAGTACTGGGTAGAGATAGGATCGTTTAAGTGGTATTTCGCTTCGATATTCGCCATGACTTCTGGCGGCAGCGTACGCTCACCGGTAAATGGACTTCCCGGCGCGAGGCGCATCATGAAGAAGGAAATCGTGATAAGAATAAATAGCGTTGGAATCGCTTCAAGACAGCGACGTAGGATAAATTTCAACATTGCCCGTACCTTCTGGCGTGTGCCTATATAGTGTGACGTTGGTTAGACACCGTGGGGCGAGCGAGCCCGCCCCACTCATTGCCATTAATGCTTGATAATATACAAGTTTTTAACGTAGATATTATCCATCGGGTCTTTACCGGTATACCCACCTACCCACGGTTTCACCAGACGGGCGTTAACGTAGTAGTAAACCGGAACGATCGCGGAATCTTTATCCAGCTGCTGCTCGGCTTTAGAGTACAGTTCTGTACGTTGTGCTTCGTCAGTGGCTTTCAGCGTGTCGCCAATCAGCTTGTCGAATGCCGGGCTCTTATAGTGCGCGGTATTGTTTGAGCTGTCACTCAGCATGGTGTTCAGGAAGGAGGTCGGTTCGTTATAGTCCGCACACCAGCCAGCACGCGCCACGTCAAAGGTACCCTGATGACGGCTGTCGAGGAAGGTCTTCCACTCCTGGTTCTCCAGCTTCACGTTCGCGCCCAGGTTCTTTTTCCAGATCGAGGCGACGGCGATAGCCAGTTTTTTGTGCAGATCGGAGGTGTTGTACAAGAGGCTGAAGGTTAGCGGCTTATCTGCGGTGTAGCCCGCTTCGGCCAGCAGTTTCTTCGCTTCTGCGTTACGCTGTTCCTGAGTCTGTTTGAACCAGTCTGGCTCGGTCAGTTTTGCGCCATCGGTGTATGGAGGGGTATAGCTGTACGCAGGCAGATCGCCCTGGTTTTTCACTTTGTTGACGATGATATCGCGATCCAGTGCCAGCTTCAGCGCGGTACGAACACGTACGTCGGTAAACGGTGCTTTCTGGTTGTTGATTTCATAGTAATAGGTGCACAGGTACGGATCGACGTGAACTTCTTTAGGGATCTCTTTCTTCAGTTTCTGGAACAGTTCAATCGGCATGTTGTTATAGGTCATGTCGATTTCACCGCTGCGGTAGCGGTTAACGTCAGTCACTTCGGACGAAATTGGCAGGTAGGTCACCTGATTAATAACGGTTTTAGCGTTGTCCCAGTATTGCGGGTTACGCTCAAGCACCATACGCTCGTTGACCACCCAGTCTTTCAGCTTATAGGCACCGTTGGTCACGATATTGGCAGGCTGGGTCCATTTCTCACCAAATTTTTCCACGGCAGATTTTGGTACCGGGGAGACGGACGGGTGAACCAGCAGCTTATAGAAGTACGGAACAGGTTCGCTCAACGTCACTTCGAAGGTATTGGCATCGATCGCTTTAACGCCCAGATCGGTGATTGGTTTTTTGCCCGCGATGATGTCATCAATATTGGCGATGTGGCCATATTGCAGGTAGCTCGCATACGGAGAGGCGGTAGTAGGATTCGCCAGACGCTGCCAGCTATAAACGAAATCTTCAGCCGTGACCGGCGTACCGTCGGACCATTTCGCATCCTTACGCAGATGGAAGGTCCAGACTTTGAAATCTTTGTTTTCCCATTTTTCTGCGACACCCGGTGCCGGGTGGCCGTCTACGTCTGTCACCAGCAGGCCTTCGAACAGGTCGCGGTTAACGTTAGACTCAGGAACACCTTCAATTTTGTGCGGGTCAAGAGACTGAACTTCCGCACCGTTGTTACGCACCAGCGTCTGTTTCTCAGCCAGTTGAACACCTGCAGGAACGTCCGCAGCCATTGCAGCGTTGCCCGCGATTAGCGCAGTTAAAATCCCCGCCGCTACCAGATTTTTTTTTGTGATGATGGACATTGTGTTGGTACTCCACTCATTATAATGACTGGCCTTCGCCAGCTGTGTAATCCCCTGTTGGGGCCTGTACAGCGCAGGAGTTTTTTTTGCTGCTGTCAGGTTCTTCTTTTACTGCTTGCTATCACCGACTTTTTTATTACTGACCGCTCGTATGGCCGTCTTGCGTCGATTCTTTACAGGCCTCCCCTGTTTGAGGCCTGGGCTGGATATCTGAGATGAGAACCATATGAAAATAATTCTCATCTGCTTGTTTTATGCTGCAAAATATTAGGCCGGAAAGTATCAAATGGCGTAAACGTGCGCCAATACATTTTGCAAATTTGTTAAGCAATTCTCTTTTACGGTGAGTGCCGTATCGTTGAGGGCAGCCTTGCCGGACATCGAACATCACTAAAAAACATGACATTCAATAGGATAGAGAAAACTTTCTCTACAAGCGCGTCGCTGCGCTATCATCGAGTGATTTTGTACAAAAATTTAACAACTGGTTATTATTTAGCACATTCATCTAGGGGAATGTTGAAATTACTAATATCATTTCGGTTATCTCTCAGCAAGCCCCAGAGTATCATGTGAGTAAAATAACAGAGCGATCGAAGATTTTCTGTGCAGGCGGGTTTTAGGGGGATTAATAACTTATTGAAATACAAGTAATGAACATTATTAGTAGAATTTATTATGATATGTGAGCATTTCAACTTTAGTTATAGGATTTACTGATAATGACGTAAAAAAACGGAGCCGTTGCTCCGTTCTTTCATACGAAATATCAGTGCAGCAAACCGGGGAAAATACTTTTAATTCCCGTCACGATAAATTCAATCCCTAACGCCATCAACAGCAGGCCCATGATACGCGTTATGACGTTAATTCCCGTCTGCCCCAACAGGCGTACAAGCCAGGGCGCCATGCGGAACACTCCCCAACAGCAGAGCGCAAAAATAGCAATTGCGACGGAAAAACCGATCAGGTGCATCAGGCTATGGTATCGCGTCCCCCAGACAATGGTTGAACTAATGGCACCAGGACCGGCCATGAGCGGTAAGGCCAGTGGCACCACGCCAATACTTTCGCGGATGGCAGTTTCTGACTTCTCCTGCTTGTTCTGCTTATCCTCGCCGAGCTTACCGCTGATCATGGACATAGCGATGGTTACCACCAGGATCCCACCCGCAATACGGAAAGAATCGATTGAAATCCCGAACAGTTGAAGAATCGTGTCTCCAAGAAAAAGGGAGGTCAGCAATATGATAGCGACCGACAGGTTAGCGGTAAGGTTGGTCTTGTTCCTGGCCGCCGCCGTCTGGTAACTCGTCATACTAATGAAGACAGGAATGATCCCCACCGGGTTGACCAGGGCAAACAAACCAATAAAAAATTTAAAATACGTTGGAAAATCAAAGAGCGTTTGGATCACGTTTTGCTCCGCTTATACACATGCCCGGGACTGACAATTTGTCGTGAGAAATCGCGCTGAAGATACCCTTTTTATCAGCATACTTCACTTGAAATCTGTACCAAAACGTTATCATTTCAGGATGTTAAACAGATGTATAATCAATGATAGTGCTGCTTCCAATACTTACTTAATTATTTAACACTGGAAAAATCTCAAAGAAATAACCCTGCTGAAAGGTATCAGCTTGGGGAAAAATTGACACAGATCATGATTTCAGTACTCAGAAGTGAGTAATCTTGGTTACACCCCCAGGGAGGTCACCTGACAAAAAGGGATGATGCTAAGGTAAGGCTCTTTTAGTAAATTAGTGTGCTGATGCAGAAAGTAACTCTTTGTTTTACTTTGTGTTACGCAAGTCGTATCGGCTCTGTCTATACTGTGTGACGTATCGAGCGCTGGTTTACTAAAAGAGTTTAAACATTATCAGGAGAGCATTATGGCTGTTACTAATATCGCTGAACTGAACGCCCTCGTCGAGCGCGTTAAAAAAGCCCAGCGTGAATATGCCAATTTCACCCAAGAACAGGTTGATAAAATCTTCCGCGCGGCCGCACTGGCTGCTGCAGATGCTCGAATCCCTCTCGCTAAAATGGCCGTTGCCGAATCCGGCATGGGTATCGTGGAAGATAAAGTGATTAAAAACCACTTCGCTTCCGAGTATATCTACAACGCCTATAAAGATGAGAAAACCTGTGGCGTGCTGTCCGAAGACGACACCTTCGGTACCATCACTATCGCTGAACCTATCGGCATTATCTGCGGTATTGTTCCGACCACTAACCCAACGTCTACAGCTATCTTCAAATCACTGATTAGCCTGAAGACCCGTAACGCAATCATCTTCTCTCCACATCCACGTGCGAAAGACGCGACTAACAAAGCTGCGGATATCGTCCTGCAGGCGGCGATCGCAGCTGGTGCACCAAAAGATCTGATTGGCTGGATCGACCAACCTTCCGTTGAGCTCTCCAATGCGCTGATGCATCACCCGGACATTAACCTGATTCTGGCGACCGGTGGTCCTGGCATGGTTAAAGCTGCATACAGTTCCGGTAAACCAGCGATCGGTGTTGGCGCCGGTAACACCCCTGTTGTTATCGACGAAACCGCTGACATCAAACGAGCCGTTGCGTCTGTACTGATGTCTAAAACCTTCGATAACGGCGTTATCTGTGCATCTGAACAGTCTGTTGTTGTCGTAGACTCTGTTTACGACGCAGTTCGTGAACGTTTCGCCAGCCACGGCGGCTACCTGCTGCAGGGCAAAGAGCTGAAAGCAGTTCAGGACATTATCCTGAAAAATGGCGCGCTGAACGCCGCTATCGTGGGTCAGCCAGCGTACAAAATCGCTGAACTTGCAGGCTTTACCGTCCCGGCTACAACCAAAATCCTGATCGGTGAAGTGAAAGTTGTCGACGAGAGCGAGCCGTTTGCACACGAAAAACTGTCTCCTACGCTTGCCATGTACCGTGCGAAAGATTTCGAAGACGCGGTAGAGAAAGCTGAGAAGCTGGTTGCCATGGGCGGTATCGGTCACACGTCTTGCCTGTACACCGACCAGGATAACCAGCCAGAACGCGTCGCTCACTTCGGTCAGATGATGAAAACTGCGCGTATCCTGATCAACACCCCTGCTTCCCAGGGTGGTATCGGTGACCTTTACAACTTCAAACTCGCACCTTCCCTGACTCTGGGTTGTGGTTCCTGGGGTGGTAACTCCATCTCTGAAAACGTTGGTCCAAAACATCTGATCAACAAGAAAACCGTTGCTAAGCGAGCTGAAAACATGTTGTGGCACAAACTTCCGAAATCTATCTACTTCCGCCGTGGCTCACTGCCAATCGCGCTGGATGAAGTGATTACTGATGGCCACAAACGTGCGCTCATCGTGACTGACCGTTTCCTGTTCAACAACGGCTACGCTGACCAGATTACCTCTGTGCTGAAAGCGGCTGGCGTTGAAACTGAAGTGTTCTTTGAAGTTGAAGCTGACCCTACCCTGAGCGTTGTACGTAAAGGTGCTGAGCTGGCTAATTCCTTCAAACCAGATGTGATTATCGCACTGGGCGGTGGTTCCCCAATGGATGCCGCGAAAATCATGTGGGTCATGTACGAGCACCCTGAAACCCACTTCGAAGAACTGGCGCTGCGCTTTATGGATATCCGTAAACGTATCTACAAGTTCCCGAAAATGGGCGTAAAAGCCAAAATGATCGCGGTAACCACTACTTCCGGTACCGGTTCAGAAGTTACACCATTTGCGGTAGTAACAGACGATGCGACAGGTCAGAAATACCCACTGGCTGACTACGCGCTGACCCCAGACATGGCTATCGTTGATGCAAACCTGGTCATGGAAATGCCTAAGTCACTGTGTGCTTTCGGTGGTCTGGATGCGGTAACTCACGCCCTGGAAGCCTACGTTTCTGTACTGGCATCTGAGTTCTCTGACGGTCAGGCTCTGCAGGCTTTGAAACTGCTGAAAGAAAACCTGCCAGCGTCCTACAATGAAGGGTCTAAAAACCCAGTAGCACGTGAACGCGTTCACAGCGCAGCAACCATCGCCGGTATCGCGTTTGCCAACGCCTTCCTGGGTGTTTGCCACTCAATGGCGCACAAACTGGGTTCACAGTTCCACATTCCTCACGGTCTGGCGAACGCCCTGTTGATCAGCAACGTTATCCGTTATAACGCTAACGACAACCCAACTAAACAGACTGCTTTCAGCCAGTACGACCGTCCACAAGCACGTCGTCGCTATGCTGAAATCGCTGACCACCTTGGTCTGAGCGCACCGGGCGACCGTACTGCTGCGAAGATTGAGAAACTGCTGGCATGGCTGGAAAGCCTGAAAGCTGAGCTGGGTATTCCTAAATCTATCCGTGAAGCAGGCGTTCAGGAAGCTGACTTCCTCGCTCATGTAGATAAGCTGTCTGAAGATGCCTTCGATGACCAGTGTACTGGTGCTAACCCGCGCTACCCACTGATCTCCGAGCTGAAACAGATTCTGCTGGATACCTACTATGGTCGTGAGTTCAAAGAAGGTGATGTTGCCGCTGTGAAAACAGAAGTTCCTGTCATCAAAGCTGACAAGAAAGCGAAGAAAAGCGCTTAATTGACAGCAGCAGATGAAAAACCCGCCTTATTGGCGGGTTTTTTTATGTCTGAATAACAAGACTGACATTATTTTCTGTTGTCGTGCTGAATCGCCGTCAGCGAGCCTACAGACAACGCTTCTTTATAATGCTTACGGCAGACCGAAACATAGCGTTCATTACCGCCTATCACCACCTGCTCACCATCTGCATAAGGTTTACCGGCCTGGTCAAGACGAAGCACCATACTGGCTTTGCGACCGCAGAAGCAGATCGTTTTTAATTCGACGAGTTTATCCGACCAGGCGAGCAAATACTGACTCCCGGCAAACAGCTCACCGCGAAAATCCGTGCGCAGACCGTAACAAAGAACGGGGATATCAAGCTCATCGACCACTTCTGACAGGGCATATACCTGTTCACGCGTCAGAAACTGGCTCTCATCGACCAGGACACAGTGAATCGGCTGTGCAGCATGTTCTGCATGAATGTCTTCAAACAGATCGGTTTTCGGGTTAAAAAGCCTCGCAGGCGACGAGAGTCCTATTCTTGAGCTCACCTTCCCTGCACCAAAGCGATCGTCAATTTCAGCCGTATAAACAACGGTTCGCATCCCGCGCTCCTGGTAATTGTACGAGGATTGCAGCAACGCGGTGGATTTCCCGGCATTCATTGCCGAATAGTAGAAATAAAGTTGTGCCATTGGCCGTAAAACCCTAATCAATGTGTAATATTCCCGATGAGTCATTGTACCATATTTTGTCTGGTCATCAGCGATGTAGCACACAGGGGAAGCGTTTCAGCGAGGAGTTTACAACCTTCTTTTTATGAAAATAGCCCGTTAAAACATGTAGTAAACACCCTCTCCTCGGCCAATATGTTATATGTTCAGCAAAACATAACACTGCTTTTTATAGTGGAATCCCCGTTCATTAAAATTCACTATTTATTAACTATTTCAGTCTTAACATCACGGAGGGGAACTAATACAAAAGGCTGATATTTCTCCGCCGCAACTATAATTCCTGCGGGAAATGTCACAAAAAAAAGACACAATCGACCGGGTTAAGCAGCTTCCGGTGATAACAACCGAGACTGCTGGGCGGTGAAATTTAAGTTAGCGTAATTAATAATAGCGCCATTATTTAGTATTTTTTGAATTCCTTACATTCCTGGCTATTGCACAACTGAATTTATGGCTCTATTATTAGGTCAACAAACCACCCCCCATTATAAGTTTGAGATTACTACAATGAGCGAAGCACTTAAAATTCTGAACAACATCCGTACTCTTCGTGCGCAGGCAAGAGAATGCACCCTCGAAACGCTTGAAGAAATGCTGGAAAAATTAGAAGTTGTAGTTAATGAACGTCGCGAAGAAGAAAGCGCTGCAGCGGCTGAAATCGAAGAGCGTACTCGTAAACTGCAGCAATATCGTGAAATGCTGATTGCTGATGGTATCGATCCAAATGAATTGCTGAACAGCATGGCTGCCGCTAAAACCGGTACTAAAGCCAAGCGTGCGGCACGTCCTGCTAAATATAGCTACGTTGACGAGAACGGCGAAACTAAAACCTGGACTGGCCAGGGTCGTACTCCTGCTGTAATCAAGAAAGCGATGGATGAGCAGGGTAAACAGCTGGACGACTTCCTGATCAAGGATTAATCGAGCCATATTCAGAAAAATCCCGCATATTGCGGGATTTTTTTTAACCTAAATTTGTCGCATACATCCTCTTACACTCTGTCATAAAGCATTATTTAGCAATTTCATCGACTGTACTTTCAGACAGGTTTTTGGGAGTGTTATGGGCATAAAAAAACCGGTGGGCAATGCCTCACCGGTTTCGAACATTTACAACCGTGGCTTATTTCTTAATACCTACGCTCTCTTTGAGCCAGGTTTTAAATTCTTCACCAAGGGTATTGTGGCGGATACCATATTCAACAAACGCCTGCATATAACCGAGCTTATTACCGCAGTCATGGCTCTTACCTTTCATATGGTAGGCCTCAACGGTCTCTTTCTCGATCAGCATATCGATGGCATCCGTCAGCTGGATCTCATCACCCGCTCCTGGAGGCGTTTTAGCCAGCAGAGGCCAGATTTCAGCACTCAGGACATAGCGACCTACAACGGCAAGGTTTGAAGGCGCTACGTCGGCTTTAGGCTTCTCTACGACACCAACCATTGGCACACTTTCGCCCGGCTCAAGGTTAACGCCTTTGCAGTCAACCACACCGTATGCCGTTACGTCTTCAACAGGCTCAACCATAATCTGGCTACTGCCGGTTTCGTCGAAACGTTTGATCATTTCAGCCAGGTTATCCTGAGAAAGATCGGATTCGTATTCGTCCAGAATTACGTCAGGCAGAATTACCGCTACAGGCTCATCACCTACAACAGGATGCGCGCACATAACAGCGTGGCCCAGACCTTTAGCCAGGCCCTGACGAACCTGCATAATGGTGACGTGTGGAGGGCAAATAGATTGAACTTCTTCTAAGAGCTGACGCTTAACACGCTTTTCCAGCATGGCTTCAAGTTCAAAGCTTGTATCGAAATGGTTTTCGATAGAGTTTTTAGATGAATGCGTAACCAGCACAATTTCAGTGATGCCGGCTGCGATACATTCATTAACGACATACTGGATTAATGGCTTATCAACCAGAGGCAGCATCTCTTTAGGAATCGCCTTAGTTGCTGGTAACATCCTGGTCCCCAATCCCGCTACCGGGATAACGGCCTTTCTGACTTTCGAATTTAGGGCAGCCATTCAAATTCTCCTGAGCTGTTCAAGTTTTGAACTTTTATGCAATAAATAACGCGTTGAGTATATCAGCCTCGCCCCGCAGTCCGGGTCTGAAAAGAACGCGTTGCCGATCAATTAGGACAAATACGCATGAATCTGGGCAGCGATAGTAGCACTCCCCGTAAAACACAGGTAAAGCAATCTTAAAATTAAGATCCAATTGCTTATTCCGTGGACAACATTAAGCGTAGCCGTCCCCCGGCGCCCCAAATTTGGCACTGCCAGGAGGAACAGCGGTGGCTAATTTGATTAAGATAAGCCGTTCCCATTGTCCCAAGCGGCACGCCGTTACTCACCTGAATATGATGTTCACCGGTATTCAGTGAAGCGTTGAGACCTGCTGAGACAAGGATCAGATTTTTTAAACCGCTGTGGTAATAGCCGACCAGAAGCGGGAACTGTCCAGGTAAATTGGCCTGACGAAAAAGCTGGTTTACTTGTTTGAGTAAACTGCCTAACTCCGGTAGCCGTTGTCCCTGATGCGATAACTGTTCCTGCAACAAACCATTAAATAGCGCGCGAAGAAGTAACGCGGCTAATACACCGTTATCCCCTGCCCGGGTGACATCCAGAGAATAAAACGCAAGGTCGGTATCAGATAAAGGTGCGATATCCAGCACCAGTCCTGGCTGGTCAGCCGCTACCAGCTGGCGATAATTTACGCGACAGTGTGAAATAGTTTGCTGCACGGGCGGCTGGAGCTCTTGCAATAGTTTCGCCGCAGCAGGCGGATTACTCACCAGGGCATCCCAGTCCTGGAAAAGACGCTCCTCTTCCTCTACTCGGGAATTAAACATATTGGGATAAAGGCACGCCAGGACCGTTTCACGCAGCCGGTTCAGATCCTTGACCGGTTTAAGCAGAATATCCTGGACGCCAAGACGTAATGCTTTGGCAATATCCGCCATATTCTCTGTGGCAGAGATCACCAGAATCGGCGTCTGGTTACCTTCGTTACGCAGATGTTCAACCAGCTTCAGTCCATTCATGCGCGGCATCGCTATGTCGCAAATCATCAAATCGGGCGTAATGCCGATCATTTTTTCCAGGGCATCGATGCCATCTTCAGCCAGTGACGTCACTGCGCCCAGCGAGGATAACCACGAATCCAGTAGCGATCGGAAAACGGGCTCGTCTTCAACAATCAAAATGTGTTTTCCGGCCAATGGCTGCGTCATGGTTCCTCCCCTGGCTGACAGTAACTAAATAGTGGCATGCGATCGGCACTATCGCCTGTCAGATTTTGCTGAAGTAGTCAAAAAAAGGTGCTTAACGTGCGGTCTGCACAAAAGGCAACAATTCGTCTATTTTCTTTTCGACGGCTAACGAGCCCGCTGCGATGGCGGCCTCAGCCCGATGGAAATCAAGAGTAGAGATTTGCGGACAGTACGGCTGAATAAGGATATCCGGAGGGTCGCCTGCCATACGGTTACGTTTAAGGCGATTCTCGAGTACCTGTATTGACGTGGTCATGATTTCTATCGCCGTCGGCGCGGTAACCGAGCGTCGCGCGGCCATACGCCCGATTCTGCCGCGCAGGCGCTCGTGCCAGGCCAGTTTCTCGTCCTCGGCATCTTCGCTCTGCAGATTGACCGGCATGAGGTCCTGTTGCATCAGGTGGGCATCGTGCTGCAGATCGACGGCAATCACGATATCCGCCCCCATTGCACGGGTCAGAGAAATGGGAACCGGGTTAACGACGCCACCATCGACAAGCCAGTAACCGTTGTGTGGGACAGGCGCCATGAGCCCCGGCATACTGCAGGAGGCGCGCACGGCAAGATGGATATCCCCTTCGGTTAGCCAAAGTTCGCGTCCTGTACTGAGGTTCGTCGCGACGGCGCCGAAAGGCATCTGACAATCAGTGAAGTCTTCGAGAGGCATAACCTGGCGGAACTGGTTAAAAACACGTTCGCCGCGCAACAGTCCACCACGCTGCCAGGAGAGGTCCATCAGACGCAGCACGTCCCAGTAGCTGAAGGAACGCACCCAAGTCTCGAGTTCCGTAAGCTTTCCGCACGCGTAAGCGGATCCGACAAGCGATCCGATTGAACATCCTGCGACAATATCTACGTCAATGCCCATCTTGTTTAAGGCATTAATCACGCCGATGTGTGACCATCCCCGGGCTGCACCTGAGCCCAGCGCCAGTCCAATTTTAACCTTTCTCATTAGCCCTGTTTTACTTCCCCTGGATTCCTGACATAGCGTCAACGCAACAGCTCAGTTAACATAGTGCTACCCGAAGCGTTTTACGCCTTTATTTTTTGTTCCAGGAAGAGAATCGTGTCTCAACTCTGCCCTTGTGGTAGCGCTCTGGAGTATAGCCTATGTTGCCAGCGATATCTGTCTGGCGATCAGGTTGCACCAGACCCGTCACACCTCATGCGTTCACGTTACACCGCTTTTGTGATCAAAGACGCAGACTACCTGATTAAAACCTGGCATCCCTCCTGCCACGCTGCCGAATTCAGAAAGGACATCGAAGCCGGCTTCGCGAACACGCAGTGGCTCGGCCTCACCGTCTATGAATCCTCAACTGGCAGTCATGTTGATGAAGGTTACGTCAGCTTTGTAGCCCGTTTTAACGAGAATAATAAACCGGGGGCCATTATCGAACGTTCCCGGTTCTTAAAGGAAAGCGGGCAGTGGTATTATATTGACGGAACGCGCCCACAGTTTGGTCGTAACGATCCCTGCCCGTGTGGTTCAGGTAAAAAATTCAAAAAGTGTTGCGGGCAGTAATGCCTGACAACCCAGATTTCGCAAATACAAACAGGATTTACCGGCGATGCAATCATTACAACGTAAAGTTCTGCGCACCATCTGTCCCGATCAAAAAGGGCTGATCGCACGAATTACCAACATTTGCTATAAACATGAACTGAATATCGTGCAGAACAACGAGTTCGTTGACCACCGTACCGGCCGCTTCTTTATGCGTACCGAACTGGAAGGTATTTTCAACGACACCACTCTGCTGGCCGATCTGGACAGCGCGCTTCCGGAAGGTTCCGTGCGCGAACTGACCCCAGCCGGTCGACGCCGCATCGTGATCCTGGTGACCAAAGAAGCACACTGTCTTGGCGACCTGCTGATGAAAGCAAACTACGGCGGTCTGGACGTCGAAATTGCTGCCGTTATTGGCAACCACGAGACGCTGCGCACGCTGGTCGAACGCTTTGATATTCCTTTCGAGCTGGTCAGCCACGAAGGCCATACGCGTGAAGAACACGACGATTTGATGGCCCAGGCCATTGAAGCGCATAACCCGGACTACGTGGTGCTGGCGAAATACATGCGCGTGTTAACGCCATCTTTCGTGGCGCGTTTCCCGAACAAGATCATCAACATTCACCACTCGTTCCTGCCGGCCTTTATTGGTGCGCGTCCATACCACCAGGCGTACGAGCGTGGCGTGAAGATTATTGGCGCGACAGCCCACTACGTGAATGACAACCTGGACGAAGGTCCCATCATCATGCAGGACGTGATTCATGTGGATCACACTTACACCGCTGAGGACATGATGCGTGCAGGGCGTGACGTTGAGAAGAATGTGTTAAGCCGCGCGCTATATCAGGTGCTGGCGCAGCGTGTCTTTGTCTATGGCAACAGAACCATCATTCTTTAATCTTTCGGAAAATGAATTGATTAGCTTTGCGCCTTTACGGATAAAAAGCAGGCAAACAGCTTCATTTCCCTAAAGGAATGCTTTACAGGGGCGTCTCATTTGATATGATGCGCCCCGCTTCCAGCAGGAAGCAGGCCAGTAAAAAAAGCATTACCCCGTGGTGGGGTTCCCGAGCGGCCAAAGGGAGCAGACTGTAAATCTGCCGTCATCGACTTCGAAGGTTCGAATCCTTCCCCCACCACCATCACTTTCAAACGACACTTAACATTCAGCTCGCACCGTGCATCATGTATTTCCGCAAGGGGAAGGATGAGAAGCTTCGACTAAGATTCGATTCGAGCGCAGCGAGAAAGCGTTGCCGCAGGCAACGACCCGAAGGGCGAGGCGCAACGCGCCGAGTAATCCTTCCCCCGCCACCATCACTTCCAGCAACATCCCAAGTCATATTAAAACCAAACACTCAACCGAATCCGCCTCTGTAGGCCGGGTAAGGCGCAGCCGCCACCCGGCGAAAAAGGGCTAGATCGGCGGCAAACGACGCCTGACCGGTGAACTTTTCACAATCGACGTATTACACTGGGCATGTTCCGCCAGCCCATCCAGCAGCGCATCAAGCTGTTCGATTGACCGCACCACCAGCCTGATGACAAAGCAGTCCTCCCCGGTCACCTTGTCGCTCTCAATACACTCCGGCATCGCCTGAATATACTTATCCACCTTATGCAACAACCCCGGCAAAGGCCGCACGCGCACCAGCGCCTGCAGCGTATACCCCAGCGCCGCCAGGTTCACCCGTGCACCATAACCCTCAATCACACCGCGCTCTTCCAGCCTTTTAAGACGTTCTGCCGTGCTGGGAGACGTCAGACCGATGCGGCCGCTGAGCACCTTCAACGACATGCGCGCATCCTCAACCATGCAGGCTAAAATTTGCCGGTCGATATCATCAATAAGGTATTCCATCGCTTTCACCTAATTTTAAAAAGCCATTGCTGCATTTCACCTTATCTCATCCCTGTAAAACCCGACAGCGATTTTCGACAATAACGTCATTAATCAGGAGGTGGATGATGCGTGATTTACATAAAGGCGTCTGGCAAATGGGCCTGGCGATGTTAATTTCCGGCTCTATCGGTGCGTTTGTTTTGCTCAGCGGCCTGCCGGTAACGGAAGTGGTGTTCTGGCGCTGCCTTATCGGGGCAATGGCGCTTTTTATTTTTATCCGGGTGAGTCAAAAGCCCTTTAGCCCCCTCACCCGCACCACGCTGATGCTGGCTATTCTCGGCGGCGTAGCGCTCGTGGTGAACTGGCTGCTGCTCTTCGCGGCCTATGAACGGATCTCGATTGGTCTTTCGACCGTGGTCTATAACACCCAGCCGTTTATGCTGGTCCTGATGGGGATGTTTTTAGGCGAGCGCGTCAGCCTGTTGAAATGGGGCTGGTTGTTCCTCGCCTTTGGCGGCGTGGTGATCTTGCTCTCCAGCGAGCTGACCGGCGCGCATGGCAGTGAATGGCTCGCCGGAATCGGCCTGGCAATGGCCGCGGCCTTCTTCTACGCGCTGACGGCAATCATTGCGCGCAAGCTGAAAACAATCGCGCCGCAGCATATTGCCTTTATCCAGGTGCTGACGGGCGTCGTGATGCTTTTGCCGTTTGCCAGCATGCCGTCATTTTCAGGTGATTTTCCCTGGCCTACCCTGCTGACGCTGGGCATCGTCCATACCGGTATTATGTACCAGCTGCTCTACAGCGCAATTCAGAAGCTGCCGACGCCTATAACCGGCTCCCTGTCGTTTATCTATCCGGTGGTGGCGATCGTTGTCGATAATCTGGTGTTCGGACACTCGCTGAACCTGACGCAGCTCGCGGGCGGCGCGCTGATCCTGTTTGCTGCAGCGGGCAACAACCTGGGCTGGGGCGAAAAAAAACCCCGCGAGTGCGGGGTTGGTATCAAAACGGCGAATTAGCGACGGGCGCGCACAATCTGGTATTTGCGCGTCAGGTACTCCACCGGCGCGCTCCAGATATGCACCAGACGAGAGAACGGGAACAGCACAAACAGCGTCATTCCCAGCACCAGGTGAACGCGGAAGATAAACGCCACGCCGTCCAGGTGCGCGGAGGCTCCGCCGTGGAAGGTCACCACGGACTGCGCCCAGCCGACCAGCTTCATCATTTCGCTGCCGTCCATATGCTGCGCCGAGAACGGAATGGTCAGCAGGCCCAGCGCGCACTGCACCATCAGCAGGGAGAGGATCAGAATATCCGCTGCGGTCGTGGTCGCACGCACGCGCGGGCTGAACAGACGACGTTTCAGCAGCAGCAGGCCACCCACCAGGGTCATCACCCCGCAGGCACCGCCGGCGATCATCGCCATCTTCTGCTTCACCTCAATCGGTAGCCATGCTTCATACATCCAGTGCGGCGTCAGCATCCCCAGGAAGTGACCGGCAAAAATCCCCAGAATACCGATGTGGAACAGGTTAGAACCCACATGCATCCCTTTACGATCCAGCATCTGGCTGGAGGCGGCACGCCAGGTGTACTGGCCGTAGTCGTAACGCAGCCAGCTTCCCACCAGGAACACGGTGCCCGCGATATACGGGTAAATGTCAAAGAAGAACATATTCAGGAAGTGCATTAGTGCCGTCCTCCGTTAGAGATATTCAAATATTGCGGGGCAACCGCGCCGGCAAAACGACGCTGGTGAGCGGAGATTTCAGACTCGCCGCAGTTCTGGTCAGCAAAGAATTTCACCTGCTCTTCTTCCCAGACCGCATCCAGCGCTTGTGGCGTATCATCGCGGGCTTCATCCGCAATTTTCTCCGCCACTTTTTCACTGTCGACCGAGGCGTTGGCCAGCTTCACCAGCAGATCGAACAGCACCGCATAGCGGCTCTCGCGCTGCTGCAGGCGCGCGCCGAGCAGCGCCAGGATCGGCGCGATATCCTGCAGACCGCCCAGCGCCTCTTCTTTCGGCAGCTGCGCCAGGTACTCCAGATACAGCGGCAGATGATCCGGCAGCTCGCGGCTGTCGAGCTGCAGGCCGTGCTGTTCGTACTGGGCCATCAGGTCCACCATCGCC
Source organism: Enterobacter sp. 148H3 (assembly GCF_034107425.1). Taxonomy (NCBI): domain Bacteria; kingdom Pseudomonadati; phylum Pseudomonadota; class Gammaproteobacteria; order Enterobacterales; family Enterobacteriaceae; genus Enterobacter; species Enterobacter sp. 148H3. The sequence goes on from NZ_JAWNEI010000013.1 coordinate 66,694, forward strand.
TGACCGCGGTCGCGGGATTCACCGTGAACGTGTTCAAACAGCAGCAGCGAGGTCGCACGCCCCCGGTCAAACAGCTGGCTGTAGTCCGACTGGGCATCCAGAAGGTCGCGCGCCAGCAGATCGCGGAGGAAAACGCCAAGCCGCTGGGCATCGTCTTTATCCAGATTTTCAGATGACGCGAGTGCATCAAAGAGTTCCTGCTGATGCTGCGCAAGCGCAGCATCCGGGTACTCGAGCAGGCGCGAAACAATGACGAGTTCAATCATTGGTGCGGCTCCGTTTTGCTGGTCACATCCATGGCATCGATGCGGCGGCTGTTGAACAGGTTGAATTTGCTGTCTGACCCGTGGCAGCCGTCGCCAAAGGTAAAGCCACAGCCATTTTTTTCCGGGAAGGCTTCGCGGGCCAGCTCACGGTGGCTGCTCGGCACCACGAAACGGTCTTCGTAGTTGGCAATCGCCAGATAGCGGTACATCTCTTGCGCCTGCGCTTCGGTCAGACCGACCTCTTCCAGCGCGCGGGTATCGATCACGCCGTCTACGGTTTCCGCACGTTTAAAGTGACGCATCGCCAGCATACGCTTCAGCGCGAGCAGGACCGGCTGGGTGTCCCCTGCGGTCAACAGGTTCGCCAGGTACTGAACCGGAATACGCAGGCTTTCAACGTCCGGCAGGATGCCGTTGCTGCCCAGTTCGCCCGCGTCAGCCGCGGACTGAATCGGCGACAGCGGCGGCACGTACCAGACCATCGGCAGGGTGCGGTATTCCGGGTGCAGCGGCAGCGCGAGCTTCCAGTCCATTGCCATTTTGTACACCGGTGACTGCTGCGCCGCGTCAATCACGCTCTGCGGCACGCCGTCCTTCAGCGCCTGCTCAATCACCTTCGGATCGTTCGGATCGAGGAACACGTCCAGCTGACGCTGATACAGATCTTTCTCGTGCTCGGTGCTCGCGGCATTTTCAATCGCGTCCGCGTCATACAGCAGCACGCCGAGGTAGCGAATACGGCCTACGCAGCTTTCTGAGCAGACGGTCGGCATTCCGGCTTCGATACGCGGGTAGCAGAAGATGCACTTCTCTGACTTGCCGCTCTTCCAGTTGAAGTAGATCTTTTTGTACGGGCAGCCGGTGATGCACATACGCCAGCCGCGGCACTTGTCCTGGTCGATCAGCACGATACCGTCTTCTTCACGCTTGTAGATCGCGCCGCTCGGGCAGGTCGCCACGCACGCCGGGTTGAGGCAGTGCTCGCACAGACGCGGCAGATACATCATGAAGGTGTTTTCGAACTGGCCGTACATCGCCTTCTGCATATTCTCGAAGTTCTGGTCTTTGGCGCGTTTCTCGAACTCGCCGCCCAGAATCTCTTCCCAGTTTGGACCGCTGGTGATCTTGTCCATGCGCTGACCGGTGATCAGCGAGCGAGGACGGGCAATCGGCTGGTGTTTGCTTTCCGGCGCGTTGTGCAGGTTCTGGTAGTCGTAATCAAACGGCTCGTAGTAATCGTCGATGCCCGGCAGGTGCGGGTTGGCGAAGATTTTTCCCAGAAGCCAAGCGCGGTTGCCCATGCGCGGCTGCAGCTTGCCGTTGATTTTACGGATCCAGCCGCCCTTCCACTTCTCCTGGTTTTCCCAGTCGGTCGGGAAGCCGGTGCCCGGCTTGCTTTCTACGTTGTTGAACCAGGCGTACTCCATACCTTCGCGGCTGGTCCAGACGTTTTTACAGGTGACCGAGCAGGTATGGCAGCCGATGCATTTATCCAGATTCAGCACCATGCCGACTTGTGAACGAATTTTCATTTTACGCTCTCCTGTACCTGGTCATTACCTTCGCCGTCTAACCAGTTAATGTTCTTCATCTTACGTACCACCACGAACTCATCGCGGTTCGATCCTACGGTGCCGTAGTAGTTAAAGCCGTAGGCCAGCTGTGCATAACCACCGATCATGTGGGTCGGCTTAGGCGTAATGCGGGTCACGGAGTTGTGGATCCCGCCGCGCTGCTCGGTGATCTCTGAACCGGGCAGGTTAACGATACGTTCCTGCGCGTGGTACATCATGGTCATCCCGGCCGGTACGCGCTGGCTCACCACCGCACGCGCCGTCAGGGCGCCGTTGCTGTTGAACACTTCAATCCAGTCGTTATCTTCAATACCCAGGTCTTTGGCGTCCGTTTCGCTCATCCAGACAATCGGACCGCCGCGCGACAGGGTCAGCATCAGCAGGTTGTCGCTGTAGGTGGAGTGAATCCCCCACTTCTGGTGCGGCGTCAGGAAGTTCAGCGCCTTCTCAGGGTTACCGTTCGATTTCGCGCCCATCACCGCTTTCACGGAGCGGGTGTCGATTGGCGGACGGTAAACCAGCAGGCTTTCACCGAAGTCGCGCATCCACTGGTGATCCTGATACAGCGACTGACGGCCGGACAGGGTGCGCCACGGGATCAGCTCGTGAACGTTGGTGTAGCCCGCGTTGTAGGACACATGCTCATCTTCCAGGCCTGACCAGGTCGGGCTGGAGATAATCTTGCGCGGCTGGGCCTGAATATCGCGGAAGCGGATTTTCTCTTCCTCTTTATTCGTCGCCAGGTGCGTATGGTCGCGACCGGTGAACTCGCTCAGTGCCGCCCAGGCCTTCACGGCAACGTGGCCGTTGGTTTCCGGTGCCAGGGTCAGGATCATCTCCGCCGCATCAATTGCCGTATTGAGCATTGGCTGGCCTTTCGCCGGGCCGTCCGCTTTGGTGTAGTTGAGCTTGCGCAGCAGGTCCATTTCGCTCTGGGTGTTCCAGGCGATCCCTTTCCCGCCGTTACCGATTTTCTCCATCAGCGGACCGATAGAGGTAAAGCGCTCGTACGTTGCCGGGTAGTCACGTTCAACCGGAATAATGTGCGGCGCGGTCACGCCCGGGATCAGGTCGCATTCGCCTTTTTTCCAGTCCTTCACGTCCAGCGGCTGCGCCAGTTCGGCGGCAGAGTCGTGCTGGATTGGCAGCGTCACCACGTCGGTCTCTTTGCCCAGGTGCCCCACGCAGACTTCGGAGAATTTCTTCGCGATGTCTTTGTAGATATCCCAGTCGCTTTTCGATTCCCACGCCGGGTCAACGGCCGCAGACAGCGGATGAATAAACGGATGCATATCCGAGGTATTCATGTCGTCTTTTTCGTACCAGGTCGCGGTTGGCAGCACGATGTCGGAGTACAGGCAGGTGCTGGACAGACGGAAGTCGAGGGTTACCACCAGATCCAGCTTGCCGTCGAGACCGTTATCTTTCCACTCCACCTCTTCCGGCTTCACGCCGCCCTGCTTGCCGAGATCCTTCCCCTGGATACCGTTTTCGGTACCGAGCAGGTATTTCAGCATGTACTCGTGGCCTTTACCGGACGAGCCCAGCAGGTTGGAGCGCCAGATGAACAGGTTGCGCGGGTGGTTTTTACCGTTCTCCGGCTGTTCCGCCGCGAAGCGGATTGAGCCATCCTTCAGCGATTTCACGGTGTAATCCACCGGCGACATGCCCGCTTTCTTCGCCTCTTCCGCAATGCGCAGCGGGTTAGTGCCCAGCTGCGGCGCCGACGGCAGCCAGCCCATGCGCTCGGCGCGCACGTTGAAGTCAATCAGGTGGCCGCTGTAGCGGGATTTATCCGCCATCGGCGAGAGCAGTTCCTGCGCGGTGACCGTCTCGTAGCGCCACTGGCTGGAGTGGTTATAGAAGTAAGAGGTGCTGTTCATGTGGCGTGCAGGACGCTGCCAGTCGAGGGCAAACGCCAGCGGCTGCCAGCCGGTCTGCGGACGCAGTTTCTCCTGGCCAACGTAGTGCGCCCAGCCGCCGCCGCTCTGACCGACGCAGCCGCAGAAGATCAGCATGTTGATCAGTCCACGGTAGTTCATATCGAGGTGATACCAGTGGTTCAGACCGGCACCGACGATGATCATCGAACGGCCGTGCGTTTTGTCCGCGTTTTCTGCGAACTCGCGTGCGATACGGGTAATGTGCGCGCGTGGCACGCCGGTAATCTGTTCCGCCCAGGCCGGGGTGTAGGCCTTCACGTCGTCATAGCCGGTTGCGCAGTTTTCATCGCCCAGGCCGCGTTCCAGACCATAGTTCGCCATGGTCAGGTCATAAACGGTGGTGACCAGCGCGGTGGAGCCGTCGGCCAGCTGCAGGCGTTTCACCGGCAGCTTGTGCATCAGTACGTTTTTCAGTTCAACCTTGTTGAAGTGCTCGGAACCTTCGCCGCCGAAGTACGGGAACCCGACCTCGGCGATCTCATCCTGGCTGCCCAGCATGCTGAGGCGCAGCTCAGTCTCTTCGCCGGTGGTGCCGTTACGTTGCTCAAGGTTCCACTTGCCCTTCTCGCCCCAGCGGAAGCCGATAGAGCCGTTTGGCGCCACCAGCTCGCCGTTGCTGTTATAGGCAACGGTTTTCCACTCAGGATTATTTTCCTGACCCAGCGCGTCCACCAGATCGGCAGCACGCAGCGTACGTCCTGCGGCATAGTACCCGTCACGCTCTTCCAGCATGACCAGCATTGGCATGTCGGTGTAGCGGCGGACGTAGTCGGTGAAGTACTGGCTTGGCTTATCAAGATGGAATTCGCGCAGCATGACGTGACCCATCGCCATCGCCATCGCGGCATCGGTACCCTGTTTCGGTGCCAGCCACAGATCGCAGAGCTTGGCGATTTCCGCGTAGTCAGGGGTTACCGCCACGGTTTTGGTGCCTTTGTAACGGACTTCAGTAAAGAAGTGCGCGTCCGGCGTACGGGTCTGAGGAACGTTTGAACCCCAGGCGATAATGTAGCTGGAGTTGTACCAGTCGGCGGACTCCGGCACGTCGGTCTGCTCGCCCCAGGTCTGCGGAGACGCCGGCGGCAGGTCGCAGTACCAGTCGTAGAAGCTCAGGCAGGTCCCGCCGATAAGCGACAGATAGCGAGCCCCGGAGGCGTAAGAGACCATCGACATCGCCGGGATTGGCGAGAAGCCAGCCACGCGGTCAGGACCGTAGGTTTTAACGGTGTAGACGTTGGAGGCGGCAATCAGCTCGTTCACTTCTTTCCATGAGGAACGCACAAAGCCGCCGCGGCCGCGAGCCTGCTTGAAGCTTTTCGCTTTATCCGCGTCTTCAATGATGGAGGCCCAGGCATCAACCGGATCGCTGTGCTGCGCTTTCGCTTCACGCCACATTTTCATCAGCCGCTTGCGCATCAGCGGATATTTCAGACGGTTAGCGCTGTAGAGATACCAGGAGTAGCTGGCGCCACGCGGGCAGCCGCGCGGTTCATGGTTTGGCATATCCGGGCGGGTGCGCGGGTAGTCGGTCTGCTGCATTTCCCAGGTCACCAGACCATTTTTAACGAAAATCTTCCAGCTGCATGAGCCAGTACAGTTCACGCCGTGGGTCGAACGGACGACTTTGTCATGCTGCCAGCGCTGACGGTAACCGTCTTCCCAGTCCCGGTTGGTATCCAGAACCTGGCCGTGCCCATCGGCAAAAGTTTCACCCTTCTGTTTGAAGTAGCGAAACCGGTCCAAAAATTTGCTCATCGGGTATCTCCTGTATGGAGCCTGTGGCTCTCTAAATCGACATTGCTGATTTGCAGCGAAGGTAACGCCCTGAAAGAGGGGGAGAATTGATAACGATCAAGACGAGGAGGGACTTTCAGGCGAGGGGTTACACCAAATACCACCAAAGCGGTATCTCCAAAAAATCCATATCAATATGAAAAATAAGGTTAATGTTATTTCATCGTACAAAAAGCCAGTCGAAATTTAACATCTCAGGTATTAAGGGGTAGACCCACCTGCAAAGCGATGGCGATCGCAGTGTCACCGCAGGCGCCCGCCGTAAAAGCCGTAAGTATGTTGTAACTATTATTCAGGCTAAAAAAAACGCGGCCCGAAGGCCGCGTAAACGGATAATCACACTTACTTATTTTTCTTGGTATTTCGGCCATATACCAGCCACGTAATCACAACGCAGGCGATATAGAAGACGAGGAAAACTTTCATGGCACCGGCCGGAGAGCCGGTCAGATCCAGAGAGATACCGAACGCTTTCGGGATAAAGAAGCCGCCAATCGCGCCGATGGCTGAGATAAAGCCCAGCGCCGCAGCCGTATCCGTCGCCGCTTCGCGCATTGCCTGCTCTTCGCTCCCGCCCTGCGCTTTCACGCGATCCATCGTCAGCTTACGGAAGATCACGGAGATCATCTGGAAGGTGGACGCACTCCCCAGCCCCGCCGTCAGGAACAGCACCATAAACACACCGAAGAAGGCGATGAAGTTACCGCCCTGTCCGTCGGCCGGCAGCGTGAGGAACAGCAGCGCGCAGAAGACCGCCATCACCACGAAGTTAACCAGCGTCACGCGGGTACCGCCCAGGCGGTCAGAGACCATGCCGCCCAGCGAACGTGCAAGGGCACCAATAAACGGCCCGAAGAAGGCAAAGTGCAGGATCTGAATCTCCGGGAACTGCGTTTTCGACAGCATTGCGAAGCCCGCCGAGAAGCCGATAAACGAACCGAAGGTGGCCAGATACAGCAGCGCCATCACCCAGAGGTGTCCACGCTTCAGCACCGGCAGCTGTTCGCTCAGCGACGCCTTCGACGCGGACAGGTCGTTCATAAAGAACCAGGCTGCGAGGGTGAAGACCACCAGGAAAGGTACCCAGATCCAGGCGGCGTTTTGCAGATAGAGGGAAGAACCATCCGCCTGCTCAACGCCACCGCCGCCAAAGGCCGCAAAAATAGAAACAGATATCGCCAGCGGGGCAATCAGCTGCATCACGCTCACGCCCATATTGCCCAGACCGCCGTTAATACCCAGCGCGCCGCCCTGCTTCGCTTTCGGGAAGAAGAAGCTGATGTTCGCCATGCTGGAGGCGAAGTTCGCACCCGCAAAACCGCACAGCAGGGAGATAATCACGAACACGCTGAACGGCGTAGAGGTATCCTGCACCGCGAAGCCGAGCCAGACGCAGGGGACGATCATGATGCCCGTACTGAATGCCGTCCAGCGACGGCCGCCAAAGACCGGCACCATAAACGCGTAAGGCACACGCAGCAGCGCGCCTGACAGCGACGGCAGCGCGGTCAGCATAAACAGCTGATCGGTCGTAAACGTAAAACCCACTTTCGGCAGATTGACCGCCACCGCGCTAAACAACATCCATACGCAAAACGCCAATAACAAACACGGCACGGAAATCCAAAGATTCCGGCTTGCTACACGATGGCCGCGCTGTTGCCAGAACGCCGGATCCTCTGGACGCCAGTCTGTAATAACGGCACCATTTTCCCTTTCGGGAGCGGATGAGTGACTCATAGACACCTCTGATTCTCGAATGATGCTGCAAACATTAGGGTTTTAGGGCGGCGGTAAGTTGATATAAATCAAAGGAAAAGTGGGAGGATTTGCGGCGCAAAATAAGGTCTCACCCTTAGTGAGTAGGCTAATTCGGTAAAAAAGACGTGGTTTTTCACGGCACTGACGGTTCCTGGCTACTCCCACCTCCTTCCCCCTACTCCGTTGGCAATTTAGGGGTAATCCTTTATTGGTATGGGTATACTCCAGGGTATGCACCAGAATAGCGCCATTCCTGCAAGCAGGCCACGTCAGGAGCACGCCACCTCTATGTTAAAAAGATGTTTATCTCCGCTGACGCTCGTGAATCAGCTAGCCCTGATTGTTTTGCTGTCCACCGCCATCGGCGTGACCGGCATGGCGATCTCCGGCTGGCTGGTACAGGGAGTACAGGGTAATGCGCATGCCATCAACGAGGCAGGCTCGCTACGCATGCAGAGTTATCGCCTGCTGGCGTCGGTCCCCCTGACGCAGGACGATCGGCCTCTGATTGATGAAATGGAGCGCACGGTCTTCAGCCCCGAGCTGGAAAACGCCGCCATCCGCGCCGGTCAGCAGTCCCAGCTTAACGCCCTTCAGGGTTACTGGCACACCCAGCTGCAGCCCGGGCTGAAACAGGCTCGCAGCACGGAAACCGTTGCGCAGGACGTTGCGGGGTTCGTCTCACGTATTGATGCGCTGGTCTCCGCTTTTGACCAGACGACCGAATTACGCATCGACCGGGTGGTGATGGTGCACCGCGCAATGGCGCTGTTTATGGGGCTGCTGCTGATCTTCACCATCGTCTGGCTCCGCGCGCGGCTGCTGAACCCGTGGAAACAGCTGCTGGCGATGGCCCGCGCGGTGACCGCACGCGATTTTACCCAGCGCACGCACATCAGCGGGCGCAACGAGATGGCCATGCTTGGCCAGGCGCTCAACACCATGTCGGCAGAGCTCTCCGAGAGCTACGCGGTACTGGAACAGCGCGTTCAGGAAAAAACGGCGGGACTGGAGCAGAAAAACGAGATCCTATCCTTCCTGTGGCAAGCCAACCGCCGTCTGCACATGCAGGTGCCGCTATGCGAGCGCCTCTCTCCGGTGCTGAACGGCCTGCAAAATCTGACCCTGCTGCACGACCTTGAGCTGCGCGTCTACGACGTGGAAGACGAAGATAACCATCAGGAATTTACCTGCCAGTCGGATATGTCGTGCGATGACAAAGGCTGCCATCTTTGCCCTCGCGGCCTGCCGCCGCTGACGTCCGGCGGCACCACCCTGAAGTGGCGCCTGACCGACAGCCACACCCAGTACGGTATTCTGCTGGCAACGCTGCCAGCCGGGCGTCATCTGAGCCACGACCAGCAGCAGCTGGTTGATACGCTGGTCGAACAGCTAACGGCCACGCTGGCGCTCGACAGGCATCAGGAAAAGCAACAACAGCTGATCGTCATGGAAGAGCGCGCGACTATCGCCCGCGAGCTTCACGACTCTATCGCCCAGTCGCTCTCCTGTATGAAAATGCAGGTGAGCTGCCTGCAGATGCAGGATGCAGAGATGCCGGAAAGCAATAAGCAGCTGCTTAGCCAGATCCGCAACGAGCTGAACACCTCCTGGGTGCAGCTTCGCGAGCTGCTGACCACCTTCCGCCTGCAGCTGACCGAGCCGGGCCTACGTCCGGCGCTGGAGGCCAGCTGTCATGAATTTAGCGCCCGGCTGGGGTTCCCGGTGAAGCTTGACTACCAGCTGCCGCCGCGGTTTGTCCCCTCCCATCAGGCCATACATTTACTGCAGATCGCCCGTGAAGCGCTGAGCAACGTGCTCAAGCACTCCGGCGCGACGGCGGTAACGGTCACCGTCAGCCAGCACAACAACCAGGTGAAGCTTACGGTTCACGACAACGGCCGCGGCGTGCCGGAAAATGCCGAACGCACTAACCACTATGGTTTAATTATTATGCGAGACCGCGCCCAAAGCCTGCGCGGTGATTGCCAGGTTCGCCGGAGAGAGACGGGCGGCACGGAAGTTGTCGTCACCTTTATTCCCGAGAAACCGCTTACAACTGCTCAAGGAGAAACCCATGACTAATCAGGAACCGGCATCCATCCTGTTGATCGACGACCATCCGATGCTGCGTACTGGCGTAAAACAGCTGGTCAGCATGGCACCCGATATCACCGTGGTTGGCGAAGCCAGCAACGGCGAACAGGGCATTGAGCTTGCCGAATCCCTCGATCCCGATCTGATCCTGCTCGATCTGAATATGCCCGGCATGAACGGTCTGGAGACCCTCGACAAGCTGCGGGAAAAATCGCTTTCCGGGCGCATCGTCGTCTTTAGCGTCTCGAACCATGAAGAGGATGTGGTCACGGCGCTGAAGCGCGGGGCGGATGGTTATCTGCTCAAAGACATGGAGCCGGAAGACTTGCTTAAGGCGCTGCAGCAGGCTGCGGCGGGCGAGATGGTTCTCAGCGAAGCCTTAACGCCGGTGCTGGCCGCCAGCCTGCGCGCCAACCGCGCCACCTCTGACCGCGACGTCAGCCAGCTAACGCCGCGCGAGCGCGACATTCTCAAGCTCATTGCCCAGGGGCTGCCGAACAAAATGATCGCCCGGCGCCTGGACATCACGGAAAGTACGGTCAAAGTGCACGTGAAGCATATGCTGAAGAAAATGAAGCTTAAATCCCGCGTCGAAGCCGCGGTGTGGGTGCATCAGGAACGCATTTTTTAAGGGCTACTCATCCGGCAGCAGCTTCCAGCGCGGATCGTCGTCAGGCAATGCGACCAGCGGCTGCACCACAGCAAGCGCGATCTCATTGGACGAGACGCGCTGGCCTTTCTCATCTTCCACCACCGCCGACAGGTGCCAGCGGTTTGTCGCCCCTTCGCTGTCATCCCAGGCAGGCATAATCACGCTCCAGCCGTCGGTGCTGTTGCTTTTCGCCGGTGACGTCAGGCTCAATGCCTGCGTATCCCCCTGCCAGTGTATCTGACGAATGCCGTGCGTGCTGCGGACCTGGAGCTTCAGCATGACGGTCTCGCCCCCCTTCAGATCCCACGGCGGCGTTGCCAGCCACACGGACAGCGTTTTGCGCTGACGGAACTCCATCACCGGCAGGCTATTGCGCTCCGGCGAGTCGTAGCGGCTTCCGCGCAGGGATCGCGTGGCGGCGACTTCACCGGCGGAAAGCTGTTTCACCAGCGGCACGCCAAAGCGATAGTTGAGCTTCAGCCCGAGGTTATTCTGGCTCTCGCCGCTTTCGCCCTGCTTATGCCCGGCCGTCAACGTGACCAGCGGAACGGGGGTGTAGTTAAGCCCCAGATTCACCGCTACCGGATTGTGGTAGCCGGTTCCGCTGTTGAAAAGATCGACGTTATCGCCAAAGTATTGCTCGAAGCTGACGCTGGTGTTCAGGTGATGGAACCACGGCAGCCAGGCTTTAGCGGTGACGTCATATCCGCGCGCCATGCGCTGCTCCCGGACGTCAGAGCGCTCACGCCAGCCGGCAAAGGGCTGATAATAGTTGGCTGACAGGCGCAGATTTTCCCCCCACGCTTCCGCGCCCAGCCCGGCACGCTGCAGGTTTTCATCCAGCAGGTTATCGTAAAAAGTGTTGTAACCCAGCAGCCATTTCCCGGCGACCCAGCGCTGGCCGATTCCAGCGTTACTCACCAGGCCATCCGTCTGCTGGGTCAGGCCAAGCTGGCTCCAGCTCAGATAACGGTTGTTATCGTTCCACGGGATAAACCAGCTCCCGCTGCTGCCGTTAAATTTGCCATCGTTGTCCACCAGCAAGTTCACGCTGGCGTTCCCCCAGGGCGAAAGCCAGGACTCAATCTGCTGGTTCACTTCGCCGCTTACCGCGTCGCGCACCTGACCAAACGCGAACTGACGCGCCTGCTCGCCGGTCGTCAGTCCATTGTCGGTCATGCTGGCTTCACCAAAGGCTTTCGCCATTTCGGCCAGATGCTTCTCCCCCTCGCCGGTTGGCGCCGCCATGCCGAGGTCGGGCAGATTATCCCCGTCATTATCAAAGGGATTTTGTGCCTGCTGGATAAAGGAATTCGGCGCACCGTGAACGGCTCCGACCGTAAGAAGGGGGAGTAAAAACAGCAAACGAATGCGGGACGATACAGCCATCAACGTCGTCAATAAGAACCTGTGTTTATGAATAAACTCTTATTATGTTAACGCGATAAGCCCTGAAATGCAGTCCTGGCGGACATTTCAGGATTATCCTGAAACAGCCCTTTCAGCTCCGGCACGCAGGAACCACAGTTCGTACCACAGCGCAGCTTCGCCCCCAGCGCGTTGACGGAATCACACCCTCCGACGATCGCCTCCCGTATCGCATTCTCCCCGACGCTGAAACAGCTGCAGATGATGCGTCCCGGATCCGCTTCCTTCCCGACGCTCTGTCCGTTCAGCAAGGCGTGACGTTCTGAGGCCAGCACGGGTGGTGATTGAAAAGCGGCTTCAATCACCGTATGCGCCAGCGCCGGTAACGCGGTGCCCTCCCAGAAGCCCAGCATCAGCTGACCTTCATGCCAGGCCAGCACGCTGCTGCGTTCGCCGGTTTGGGCAACCTGCAGCTGCCAGCCCCGGACGCCGGCGTATTCCATTACCCACGACAGCAAAGGTTTATCGCACGCCACCGTCAGACGTGAGGCTTTGCGCCACCAGTAAACGGAAGAAGGCATTTCCGGCCATTCCCGGGCATAGAGTTCCCCCTGCCAGGCAGGCTGCCACGGCAGAATTCTGACCGCGGTTTGTTTACTCTCCGGCTGGCCCGAAACCGGATCGCAGCGCCCTTCCACCAGCGCATTCACCTTTCCCTGGCGGGCAAACTCAGCGTTCCAGTGCATCGGGGCAAACGCCTCGCCTTCCCGTATCCCGTCATTGATTCGTACTCTGACGACCATCATGCCGCGCGGCGAGCTAATTCGCGCCAGCTGGCCGTCGCACAGGGAAAGCCGAACGGCGTCTGCGGGGCAAACCTCAACAAACGGTTCGGCGATATGCTGCATCAGTCTGGCTACGTATCCCGTTCGGGTCATGGTATGCCACTGATCGCGGATGCGCCCCGAGTTAAGAATCAGCGGGTACAACGCGCTGACCGTCGCACCGTGCGACAGAGGGTTAACGGGAACAATGTTTCGGCGCGGGAAATCCCCCGTCGGCCACTGATAAGGCTCAAGCTGCTCCCACTCCTCACGGGTTAGCGCAGCAAGGTCATGAAGGTTTAACGCACGCGCGCCGTCATTTTCAAAGGCCGTCAGCGCCGCATGTTCGCAAAAAATCTCGTGCGGATGTTGCCAGGCAAAGGCCTCGCCGTAGCCCAGCCGCTTCGCTACCTGCGCGACGATCCACCAGTCCGGCTTCGCCTCGCCCGGCGCAGGCAGAAACGCGCGCTGGCGTGAAATGCGCCGCTCGGAATTGGTCACCGTCCCGTCCTTTTCTCCCCAGCCCAAAGCCGGAAAACGGATATGGGCGAACCGGCTGGTGTCGGTATCGTTCATCACCTCAGAGACCATCACCAGCGGGCAGCCCGCCAGCGCCTGACACACCGCGTGGCTGTCCGGCAGCGACACGGCGGGGTTAGTGCCCATAATCCACACCGCCTTCACCTCACCGCGGGCAATGGCGTCAAACAACTCCACCGCCATCAGCCCCGGCGTCTGCGCCAGCCGTTCCGTTCCCCAGAAACGCGCCACCCGCGAAAGATCGTCCGGCTCAAAGTTCATGTGCGCCGCCAGCTGGTTCGCCAGTCCGCCCACCTCCCTTCCTCCCATCGCGTTTGGCTGTCCGGTCAGCGAAAACGGGCCGCAGCCCGGACGGTTGAACTTCCCGCTGGCAAGATGAACGTTAATAATAGCGTTACACTTGTCGCTGCCGCTGGCGGACTGGTTGATACCCATGGTGTAGAGCGTAATTGCGCGAGGCGCGGTGATAAACCAGTCGTAAAAGGTACCAATGTCTTCTGACGGAAGATCGCAAAACGCCGCCACGCGGGCAATCGGCCACGCCTCGGTCCCCTGAATCAGATTGAGCAATCCTACAAACAGGCCGGCGTCGCTGCCGGGGGCGAGCGCCAGATGCAGGTCAGCAATATCACAGGTGGCGGTTCTGCGCGGATCGATTACCACCACCTTCATCTGCGGGTTGTTGCGCTTCGCCTGCACCAGCCGCTGATAGAGCACCGGATGCGTCCAGGCCGCGTTTGAACCCACCAGCACCACCAGATCGCTGTTTTCGACGTCCTCGTAGCTGCACGGCACCACGTCTTCGCCGAAGGCGCGCTTGTAGCCAACCACCGCCGAAGACATGCAGAGCCGGGAGTTGGTATCGATGTTTGCCGCACCGATAAACCCTTTCATCAGCTTGTTGGCGGCGTAGTAGTCCTCGGTAAGCAATTGTCCGGAGGCGTAAAACGCCACCGCCTGCGGTCCCCATGTGTCGATAATCTCCCGCAGACGCTCCCCTGCCGCGTTCAGCGCCTGCGCCCAGTCCACCTCAAGTCCGTCAACAACGGGGCGCAGCAATCGCCCCTGTAACCCCGTCGTTTCCCCCAGGGCCGATCCTTTCACGCACAGACGTCCCAGGTTCGCAGGATGGGTTTCATCTCCCCGAACGCTGACCGCTTCACCTTCCACGCTGGCAACTACGCCGCAGCCGACCCCGCAGTAGGGGCACGTTGTCCGGGTTTCCGTCATGAAGCCTCCGCACGCATTACCAGGGCGTCGCTGCCAACCCATACCTTGCCGTTTTCAATTTTCACCGGCCAGGCGCGCACCGCGGGTTCGCCGTTCTCTACCTGACAGCCGTCGCGCAGGCGAATGCGCTGCTTATACAGCGGTGAAATCACCACCGGCTCGCCCGCCGCATCGCCAAGAATGCCGCGTGAAAGCACGTTCGCATTACCGCCCGGTTCCCGATCGTCGAGGGCGTAAACGGTTTTGCCAAATCGGAAGAGCGCAATCGGCTTACGTCCAAGCCGCGCGCCGATGCCCGCCTGCTCGGGGATATCGTCGATGCCGCAAATTTCCTGCCAGCGCTTGCTTTCATCCGGCGTGGTGTCGTTCACCGTCGTGCGGAACAGCGCCAGCCGGTTGGGATCGTTAAGCGTGGTTTGCCATTCGCACTGATAGGTTTCCACCACCCGGGCCATCTCCTGCTCCAGCTCGTGGGCGATACCCAGGCTGTCGTTGAGGATCACCTCCCGCAGGTAGTCGAGACCGCCTTCCAGGTTATCCATCCAGGTGCTGGTGCGCTGCAGGCGATCCGCCGTGCGGATGTAGAACATCAGGAAGCGGTCGACGGTGCGGATTAACGTTTCGTCATCCAGATCGCTGGCGAAGAGATCCGCATGGCGCGGCTTCATCCCGCCGTTGCCGCAGAGATAGAGGTTCCAGCCTTTATCGGTGGCAATCACCCCCACGTCTTTGCTCTGCGCCTCCGCGCACTCGCGGGTGCAGCCGGAGACCGCCATTTTGATTTTGTGCGGCGCGCGCAGGCCCTTGTAGCGGTGCTCAAGCCTGACCGCGAGGCCGGTGGAGTCCTGCACCCCGTAGCGGCACCAGGTTGAACCGACGCAGGATTTCACCGTGCGCAGGGATTTCCCGTAAGCGTGCCCGGTTTCAAACCCGGCCTCGACCAGCGCCTGCCAGATCTCAGGCAGTTGTTCCAGAGTGGCGCCGAAAAGGTCGATACGCTGCCCGCCGGTAATTTTGCTGTACAGGCTGTAGCGTTTCGCAATCTGCCCGATGGCGATCAGCCCGTCCGCGGTCACTTCCCCCGCCGGCATGCGCGGCACGATAGAGTAGGTACCGTCTTTCTGGATATTGGCGAAGTAGCGGTCATTGGTGTCCTGCAGCGGCAGGTGTGCCGGTTTCAGCAGATACTCGTTCCAGCACGAGGCAAGCACTGACCCCACCAGCGGCTTACAAATTTCGCATCCGTGTCCCTGTCCGTAGCGGCTGATAAGCTGGTCAAAGGTGCGAATATGGTTGACGCGCACGAGGTGGTAAATCTCCTGGCGCGAGTACGGGAAGTGCTCGCAGATGTCCTTTTTCACCTCCACGCCCTGCTCAGCCAGCTGGAACTCCATCACCTGCTTCACCAGCGCGCTACATCCCCCGCAGCCGGTCGCCGCTTTGGTGCACTGCTTAACGGCGCCGATATCCGTCGCGCCCGAGCTCACCGCCCGGCAGATATCGCCCTTGCTGACGTTATGACACGAACAGATTTGCGCGCTTTCCGGCAGCGCCGCCACGCCGAGCGCTTTCGGCGCGCTGCCTGACGACGCGGGTAAAATCAGCGTTTCCGGCTCTTTTGGCAGGGCTATCCCGTTAAGCATCATCTGCACCAGCGTGGCGTATTCGCTGGCGTCACCCACCAGCACGCCGCCGAGCAGCGTTTTGCCGTCGTGGCTGACCACGATTTTCTTGTAGATTTGCTGCGGACCGTGCGTCCACTGATAGCTCAGCGCCCCCGGCGTGCGCCCGTGAGCGTCGCCGAACGAGGCGACGTCCACGCCGAGCAGCTTGAGCTTAGTGCTCATATCCGCGCCGGCGAAGGTTTTATCCTCACCCGCCAGCGCGGCGGCGGCCACCCGCGCCATCTGATAGCCGGGCGCGACCAGACCGAAGATTTTCCCTTCCCACAGCGCGCATTCGCCGATGGCCATCACGTCCGGATCGGAGGTCTGGCAACCGTCGTCAATGCAGATCCCGCCGCGTTCGCCGATAGCCAGCCCGCTGCTGCGCGCCAGCGCGTCCTGGGGACGAATGCCGGCAGAAAAGACCACCATGTCCGTTTCCAGCTGTTCGCCATCGGCAAAGCGCAGCACCAGCCCGCCGTCCGCCGTGGCGATCTCCGTTGTCGCTTTACTGGTGTGAACGCCGACGCCCAGCGCCTCAATTTTCTTGCGCAGCATCATCGCGCCGTCGTTGTCGAGCTGGACCGCCATCAGGTTAGGCGCAAATTCCACCACGTGGGTTTCCAGCCCGAGCTGCTTCAGGGCATTCGCCGCCTCCAGCCCGAGCAGGCCGCCGCCAATCACCACGCCGCGGCGCGAGCCCGCCGCATGCGCCGCAATGTTGTCCAGGTCGTCAAGGGTGCGGTAGACAAAACAGCCCGGCAAATCGTTGCCCGGCACGGGCGGCACGAACGGGTATGAGCCGGTCGCCAGCACCAGCTTGTCCCAGTGGGTTTCGTGCCCGCTGGCGGTGCGTACAACGCGCGCGTCGCGATCGATAGCGACGACCTGCTGCGACAGGCGCAGCTCAATGCCGTTGTCGGCAAAGAAATTCCCCTCCACCAGCGAGAGCGACGCCGCGCTGCGGCCGCCAAAATATTCCGACAGATGCACGCGGTCGTAGGCGGCATAGCGCTCCTCGCCAAAGACAACGATCTGATACTGCTTATGCAGATTGCGGTTAACGCAGTCTTCGAGAAAATGATGGCCGACCATACCGTGCCCAACCACCACCAGAGTAGGTTTTGTCATAGCATTGTGTCCTGCAACCTGCGGTTGCGTAGTAAAACGATCGAACAGCCAGTCCGCGTGGGCGGGCGCAGCCGTTGCCAGTAAATCGGTAAATGTTGCCGCGCTGCGGCAGTCGCCCATCAGCAGTACGCCAGCCAGCGCCCCCTGATTGATCAGTAAACGGCGATAGTGACGGGTCAGCGGATCCCATGCGCTCCAGACCACGTCGCCCTCCCGCTCTGCCGCGCGACCGAGACTGAACAGCTCCACGCCGGTCACCTTGAGGCGTACGCCGTTGTCAGTCAGGACAAACGGCGCGGTGACGTCCCCAGCCAGCCGCGCGGCAAGGATATCCGCCTGCGCCAGACAGGGGGCGACCAGGCCAAACGTCTGGCCGTCAATTTCGCAGCACTCGCCAATGGCGTAGACGTCCGGCTCGGAGGTTTGCATCTGGTGATCCACCACGATGCCGCGCGCGCAGCGAATGCCGCTGGCCTGCGCCAGCGCGACGCTGGGCTGCACGCCGGTCGCTAGCACCACGCGCGCGGCGGCGATACTGCGTCCGTTAAACAGCGTCACGCTATCTCCGTTCACCGCTGCGATGCCAGAGACGAGCTCACAGCGCACGCCCCGCGCCGCCAGCGCCTCTTCCAGCAGCATTCCCGCCTGCCGATCCAGCTGCTGCTCCATCAGCCACGGACCGCGATGAACAAGCGTGACCTCGTGACCTGAACGCGCCAGCGCAGCCGCCGCCTCAACCCCGAGCACGCCGCCGCCCAGCACCACCGCAGGACCGACGATCGCCTGAATGGCCCGGGTATCTGCCAGGGTACGGAACGTGAACACATGCGGCGCATCGCAGCCGGGGATTGGCGGAATAAAGGGCGTTGATCCGGTGGCAAACACCAGCGCATCCCAATCCAGCGTGCGGGCGGCGGTTTGCACTTCCCGCGTGTCCACGTTTACGGCGATCGCCTTTTCGCCCCGCAGCAACGTCACGCCGCGCGCCTGGTACCAGTCGTCATCCTGAAGACAGATGTCTGCAGCCTGCTTTTCACCGCCCAGCACCGGCGAAAGCTGGATGCGGTTATAGGCATGTTCCGGCTCGTCACCGATGACCGTGATAGCGAAACGACCGGCAGCACGCCCGGTGAGCGAGGCAATCAGCCGTGTAGCCGCCATGCCATTTCCGATAATGACCAGTCGCATCAAAGCCCCCTCGCTACGCCGCTTTTGGCTGCTTTTCATAGAGGAAATGAAGGATCTGCTGGCGCATGTGGTGATAGCGGCTGTCGTCCGCCAGCTGCACCCGGTTGCGCGGGCGCGGCAGATCGACGCGCAGGATCTCCCCGACGGTCGCCGCCGGGCCGTTGGTCATCATCAGCACGCGATCGGAGAGCAGCACCGCCTCGTCCACGTCGTGGGTAATGAGCACGATGGTGGTGTTAAGCGCCTGCTGGATCTGCATTACCGAGTCCTGCAGATGAGCACGCGTCAGCGCATCGAGCGCGCCGAAGGGTTCATCCATCAGCAGCACTTTCGGCTTCATCGCCAGCGCGCGGGCAATCCCGACGCGCTGCTTCATGCCGCCGGAGATCTCCCCCGGGCGCTTGTGCAGGGCGTGCCCCATCTGCACGCGGTCGAGATTGTGTTCAATCCACTCCCTGCGCTCCGCCTTGCTCATGCTGTGGCGAAACACGTGATCTACCGCCAGGGCCACGTTGTCGAAGCAGGTGAGCCACGGCAGCAGCGAGTGGTTCTGGAACACCACCGCGCGCTCCGGCCCCGGCCCGGCGATTTCGCGGTTGTCACAAATCAGCCCGCCTTCCGTCGGCAGGGTAATACCGGCGATGAGGTTCAGCAGCGTCGATTTGCCGCAGCCAGAGTGCCCAATCAGGCTCACGGTTTCGCCCTCGTGGATATCAAAAGAGACGTTCTGCAGCGCCAGAAACTCGCCGCTGGCGGTGGAAAAACGCTGGCTCACGGCCTGGACCTGAATTAATGGTTTCATGTTCGCTCCTTATTTTTCCTGCCAGCTAAAGCGCCGGGCGATCAGCATCAGCCCCTGCTCCAGCAGCAGCCCGACCACGCCAATGATGACGATGGCGATGAGAATGTTTTCGACGTTGAGGTTGTTCCACTCGTTCCAGATCCAGAAGCCGATCCCCAGCCCTCCGGTCAGCATCTCGGCGGCGACAATCACCAGCCAGGCGATGCCGATGGAGAGGCGCACCCCGGTCAGCACCGCGGGCAGCACCGCCGGGAAGAGAATGCGGCGCAGGATGGTCCACTCGGAAAGCTGCAGCACCCGGGCAACGTTGAGGTAGTCCTGCGGAATGCGGCGCACGCCTTCGGCGGTGTTGATCACCATCGGCCAGATAGAGCAGATAAAAATGGTCCAGCTCGACGCGGGCTCCGCTTTCTGGAACAGCAGCAGGCCGATGGGCAGCCAGGCCAGCGGGCTAACCGGGCGTAACAGCGCGATCAGCGGGCCGAACATGCGCGAAAAAAAGGTGAAGCGGCCAATCAGGAAGCCGAGCGGGATCCCGGCGAACGCGGCCAGGCCAAAGCCCACCGCCACGCGCTGTAATGAAGCGAGCACGTTCCAGCCGATGCCCATATCGTTAGGCCCGTCGCGATAAAACGGATCGGCAAACAGAGTAATGGCGGAATCGAGCGTGCTGAGCGGCGTCGGGAAACCTTTGCTGTTAATCGCCGCCAGCTGCCACAGCACGACCAGCAGTCCCAGACCGATTAACGCCGGAATGATGCGCTGAAGGATCGCGTTAATCCGACGCGCAAACGTCGGCGTACGGCGGCGAACCTGCACCGGAGGGAGGACAATCACCTCCCCACTCTCTGGCGTATCTGGTGATTTCGTCTTTTGCAGATGCTGCATAATCAGGCCCCTTTACGATGAATGGCGAAACGGCTGGCGTATCCTTCCGGGTCGGTACCGTTCCAGACGGTGCCGTCCATCAATGTGCTGCTGCGTAATGGTGAAGTCGGTGTGGTGATGCCCCCCACCGCCGTGGCGGCATCCTGCCAGACAGCGGTCTGGTTAATGCGCTGTGCAATACCCGCGTAGTCCGGCGCGGTTTTGAGCAAGCCCCAGCGGCGGAACTGGGTTAAGAACCACATACCGTCGGAGAGATATGGGTAGCTGACGGCCCCCTCGTTGAAGAAACGGATCGGGTGCGCGTCCTGCCAGCGCTGGCCCAGGCCGTTGTCGTACTCGCCGAGCATTCGCCCGGTGAGAAACTGTTCCTTGCAGTTGAGCCACGCCCGGCGGGAGAGGATCCGCGCGGTCTCGCGCTTGTTTTCCGGGGAGGCTTCGATCCAGCGTGCGGCCTCCAGCACCGCGCTGACCAGCGCCCGCGCGGTGTGCGGGTTTTTCTCCACCCAGTCGCGACGCGTGCCGAGGATTTTTTCCGGATGGTCGGCCCAGACAGACTGTGACGTCGCGGCGGTAAAGCCGATGCGGTCGTTAATCGCCCGCGCGTTCCACGGCTCGCCGACGCAAAAGCCGACCATGTTGCCAATGCGCATGTTCATCACCATCTGCGGCGGCGGCACCACCACCGTGCGCACGTCGTCAAAGGGGTTAATGCCCGCGCTGGCCAGCCAGTAGTAGAGCCACATGGCGTGCGTCCCGGTCGGGAAGGTGTGCGCGAAGGTGTAGGTGCCGGGCGCCTGCTGACCAATTAGCTTTTTCAGCCCGTCAAGGTCTCGAACGCCCTTCTCCGCCAGATCGCTGGAAAGCGTAATCGCCTGGCCGTTCTGATTAAGCGTCATCAGGTTTGCCATCTGCTGCGGCTTGCCGGCAATGCCCAGCTCCAGGCCGTACAGCAGGCCGTAGAGAATGTGCGCGGCATCAAGCTCGCCCGCCACCAGCTTGTCGCGCACCGCCGCCCAGCTCGCCTCTTTGGTGGGCACGATGGTAATGCCGTATTTTTTATCAAAGCCTTTCAGCGCCGCGATAACCACGGGCGCGCAGTCGGTCAGCGGGATAAACCCGATGCGCACTGTTTCCTGCTCCGGTTTATCCGAGCCTGCCGCCCATGCGGCCTGCATGATACCCGGTAACAGCATTGCGCCACTCGCCAGCATGCTGGCCTGCAATAAACGCCGTCTCGACAAATCCGCCATGACCACTCCTGAATAAAAACCAAAAAAAAGCGCCCACGATGCCGAAGCACCAGTGGACGCCTTTATCCCGAAGACGAATGCACCGCCGTTGGCGCATCGTCAAAAATGGTTAATCTGATAATGCAAAGCGAATGCCAGGTTTTAACACGCGGTTTTCGCGGTGTATCCCGCTTTACCCTCAGGTTTACGCACCTCAATCAGGCACAAAATGCCCGCTGATTGTGCAGCTACTCCTTTGGTATTACCTGCCACAAATTCTTCACCATGAGCAGCGCGCGGGCGATATCCACCATCCTTTGGTTCTTATCCATCGCCATTTTGCGCAGCGCCGTCCAGGCCTGTTCCTCACTCATATTCTGGTGGGTCATCAAAACGCTTTTCGCTTTATCTATGACTTTGCGCTCTTCAAGCGTATCGCGCAGCGACGCAAGCTGGCGCGAGAGCTGTTCTATCTCACGCGCCTGCTGGCGCACCAGGGTGAGCAACGGTTTTTCCGGGTACTGTATCAGCGGATCGTCCTGCTCATCGGCGGGAGGCACGTACTCATCGTTACGGAAAATACGCTCGTCCACCGCCGTCATCAGATCGGCGATGAGCGTCTCCTCCAGCGCGCGCAGATGCTCAAGGCGCGCGGTTTGCAGCGCAAACCAGGCCAGTGCGGTATGGCCGTTATCGGCGGCGGGCTGGCGGGTGCAGGCCACCCTTCGTAGCTGCTCCGTTTCACGATCGGGCTGGCAGTTTAAGGCAAAGGTGGCCTGTACCTCAGCGTGGCTGTGCGAGAGAAAGATTTCAAAGCAGGCCTGCTGCCCGTCGATGCGGTCAACCAGCCTCTGGCGAGTCACATCATCGAAAAAACCCTGCGTGAAGCCAATCGCCCCCAGCGCCCGCTCCTGTCCCGCCAGCTCCTTGCCCTGCATCAGGCTATAAAGCGCGACAAAACGTCCTGCGATTTGCGGATCGTCAATGCTGTCATTAAGCTGCGGTACGATACTGAGCAGATGGCGAAGCATGCGGGAGTAGTGTTCCATCGCCTGGGGTGCCGTTACCGTTTGCTGAATCACACCGTCGCGCAGCGCGGGAAGCATATCCAGGCTCAGGAGCGCGCCGCCGATGCGTTCACAGACGGCACTTCCCGGAATCGGCGACTGTGTTTCAAGAATGCCGTAAAGGGCTGCGAGGTTTTCATCCACCAGCGCCCGGCTGGCTTTGCATTCGGGGGCGTAAAGCTTACCCTGTGAGCAGAGCCAGACGTTGGACGCCCCACGCTCGCACTGTAACATGTGCACCAGTTGGCTAATGCCGTGCACAAGCTCGCCAAGCTGTGACAGCTTGCTGAGCTGCTCCCGGCGCATCATCTTTGCGCGCTCGAGCCATTCGGCAGCGCCTGGCGAAATGCCAGCCATTAATGTCATGCTTTCTCTCCGGAACAGCGAAACTCGGGAATGCTAAGCAATATTCGTGCCTTTATAAGAACAGGAGTCAACATGCAAAAGATTTTGATCGTCGCCAACGGTGCGGCCTACGGCAGCGAATCCCTTTTTAACAGCCTGCGCTTGGCGATTGCGCTGCGTGAAAAAGAGAGTGACCTCGCGTTACGACTCTTTTTAATGTCGGACGCGGTCACCGCGGGCCTGAAGGGACAAAAACCAGCCGAGGGCTATAACATTCAGCAGATGCTGGAGATCCTGACCGCGCAAAACGTACCTGTGAAGCTTTGCAAGACCTGCACCGATGGCCGCGGTATTACCGGTCTGCCGCTGATTGATGGCGTAGAGATTGGTACGCTGGTTGAGCTGGCCGAGTGGACGCTGTCCGCGGATAAAGTATTAACTTTTTAATAATAAACCCGTAAAAATATTATTTTCTTATGGACGCGGTTTCAGCATCAAGTTTACCTGCGGGGTTGCCGATAGGCATGGAAACAACACAGCAGGTATTTCACTTATGTTCAGATCGATTCGTGCACGCATCATCGCGACGACGGCAGGCTGTCTGGTCGTCGCACTTCTCCTTAATACCGTTATTAACTTCCAGGTCACGCGCCAGGATAACCAGCAGTCCCAGCGCGATATTCTGACCAGCACCAGCGCCAGCCATAACATGGCGATTGCCGACTGGGTAAAAAGCAAGATGGCGGTGATCGCCTCCGCGCAAACCGTTGCGTTGAGTGAAGACCCGGTTCCGGTGTTTAAACAGCTTGCGCAGGCGGGTGGCTTCACCAACGTTTATGTTGGCTACGCCAGCAAAACGGCGAAATTCTCTGAACCGGCGGGTGTCCCGGCGGACTATGACCCGACTATCCGCCCGTGGTATCAGCAGGTGGTCAGCACGGACGGTCCGGTTGTCACCGCGCCCTACGTTGACGCGGGGACCGGCAAACTGGTGGTAACCTTCGCCGTGCCGGTAAAAGAGAATGGTACGCTGAAAGCGGTGGTGGCGGGCGATGTGGCGATGGACAGCGTGGTGGCTAACGTGCGCGGGATCCATCCAACCCCAGCCAGCAGCGGGTTGCTTCTGAACAGTGACGGCAGCGTGATTGCCGCTAACGATCCGGCGCTCACGCTTAAACCATTCGCTGAGACGATCAAAGGCATTGATTTTGCTGCGCTGAAAAGCGGTAACCTCGTCGACGGAACGCTGAACGGCGCTGAAAAAACCTTCGTGGCGACAGCCGTGCCGGGCACAAACTGGCTGTTAGTCGTCGCGCTCGACAACGGTGATGCCACCTCCGGCATGCGTTCCCTGCTTAAAGCCTCGGCGATTTCGCTGGTGATCCTGGCACTGCTGAGCGCGGCCATTGTGCATTTCCTGATTGCCCGCCTGCTCAAGCGTTTGTCAGACATTCGCGACGCGATGCACAACATTGCTAACGGGACTAACGATCTGTCCCAGCGCCTGCCGGACAACGGCGAGGACGAGGTTGCGCAGATTGCGCAGGCCTTTAACGCCTTCAGCGATAAGCTGTCGGTGGTGATGGTGCAGCTCCGTGATGCCAGCGAATCGGTTAAAAACGCTGCGCAGGAGATTGCCGCCGGTAACCAGGATCTTTCCGGACGTACCGAGCAGGCCGCATCCAGCCTGCGCGAGACGGCCAGCGCCGTGGAGCAGATCACCGCCTCCGTGACCCAGTCGAACGAATCGGCGGCAGAAGCGAATGACCAGGCGAGCAAAGCCTCAGCGGCCGCTGCGCGCGGCGGCGAGGTGGTATCCCAGGCGATCAGCACTATGCAGTCCATCGAAGTCGCGTCGGCTAAAATTGGCGATATCACCAGCGTGATTGACGGCATCGCGTTCCAGACCAACATTCTGGCGCTGAACGCCTCCGTCGAGGCGGCGCGTGCGGGTGAGCAGGGACGCGGGTTTGCCGTGGTGGCAGGCGAAGTGCGTAACCTGGCGAGCCGCAGCGCCCAGGCGGCGAAAGAGATCAAATCGCTGATCGATTCCACCACCGACAGCGTGGCCACCGGCTCCCGCTACGTGCACCTGGCCGGGGAAAGCATGGACGAGATCCGCTCCAGCATCGGCAGCGTCTCCGGCATTATGCGCGAAATTTCCATCGCCACCAGCGAGCAGATGAAAGGGATTCATGAGATCAACCACGCGGTGACCCATCTCGACAGAATGGTTCAGCAGAACGCCGAGCTGGTCGTGGAATCCGCCGCCGCTGCGGGTGCCCTGCAGAGCCAGGCGGGCGACCTTGCTGAAACAGCCGGTCATTTCCGCATTTAATTTTCTCGCGGCGCGCGTTTAGCGGGTAAAACGCGCGCCAGCTGAAATTTTGAGGGATTTTGTCATTTTTGTTTAATCGTTATGCCATTTTTTGATCAAAATCAGCATCCCACCCCCTCCCCTTTGGTGTTATGCCATGAGTGAATTGTGAACAACATCACGCTCGGATATGGCTGCAGGGAGAGCGTTGTTTAAGACTACGGGGTAAAAAATGGCACTGGTAAAAACAAGTTTGAAACTGTTTGGCGGGGATACGGTGGTGGTGCGTTGCTCAGAACGCTGTCGTATTCATCTGATGAGTTCGAAAGCACAAAAACAGTCCCAGGCGGATATTCTCACCGTACAGGATGATAAGGCCTGGCTTACAGTGCCCTACACCGGCACATGGGATGTGCTGATTGACAGCCACAGTCAGTCTCTGGAGCATTCCATCAGCTACGTGGCAGCATAATATTAAACGCCCGGCAAGCCGGGCGTAATATCAGGCAAAACCCGGTCGCAGCGTGCCGTTGAGCGGGTTCCCTTCCAGCAGCGCCTTCACCTTCACCACCAGTTCATTCAGACAATCGTCCTGCATGCCGAGGCGGGTCAACTCCTGATCGAGGGAGAAGAGATACTGCGCGTTGGTACCCAGCGGTCCGCTGGCGGCGGCAATTAACGGAGCAATCACCTGCGTGCGGGTATCCGCTTCATACAGCGGATGGCGGGGGTCCATGATAAACACCAGCGCATTGACGGTGCGTCCGTCGTCCAGTTCCAGCTTGCACCAGCTTGGCATGTAGCAGCCGGTGATCATCTCGCGCTTCCAGAGCAGCGTAAGCTCCTCTTCCAGCGTGGCATCCGGCAGGCGATACGCCACGCCAGTGGTGCGCCCGCCCTCTTTCAGTGCAAGCATGCGCCCGGGCTGGCACGCGCTGCCGCGTCCGGCCGTCAGACGCAGGCAAAATGCGCGGTGCCAGCCAGGCAGCGTTCCCGTTGCCGATTCGACAAATTCGAGCGCCGGGTTCCACATCAGGGAGCCGTAGCCAAAAATCCATACCGGGCCATCATCCGGGCGGCAGGCAAGCGTGGCAGCGAGCGACGCCGCACGTTGTTCAGCTGACCAGAGAAGCGATTCCTCAATAGCACCAAATGCCGTCTTACAATCTGCCTTCATTAAGAAATCACGCGTTAACACTTTCCACCTCCGCCACTGCATGCTTCCTTGCGACATCTGTAATTCGCCTTCCCGGCCTTAGGTGCTGGTCATTTTACCAGCAGTTGAATAACGATAAGCAATTAGCGGACCAGTTGCAATACAGCGGCAATTCAACCGCCTGAAAAGTCAAAATGAAGGCAGCGAATTATTTCACGGCTATTTCTTTTTATGCCATTTATCGTCGTCTCCTTTTTCATATTCATGTTTTACGGCGGCCCAGGCGACTTTGTGGGCCGTCTCTTCACGGCTGGCATCATCCCGGCGATCTTCCTTGTCTTTGTATTGATCCCAGGCGCTGTTAAACGCCTCTTTATAGATATCCTGCGCGTGAGCGGGCAGCACGTTTTGCACGTTATCGGGTAATTCGCGTTTCGTTTTATATGGCATCACTCACCTCTCTTTTGCTTAAAGAGATAAGTGTGGACGACGATATGCCAGCGTGCCACCCGGCCTTAATTTATGGATTAACATTACATGTAATTATTTGTTATTTAATAAATATTATGTGAAAGCTGTCAATTACAGGAGTCAGGCGTTAAATTTATGAAAAAGGGTAAAATTAAGTAAAAAATAAAGGGTATTTAACAGAGATCTGTTAGTTTAATGCCCTTAAAAATCTATCTATAATTACAAGCACCTGCATTGATGGAGAAGCACATGACAGCAACACACGAGGCGGTAAAGACCCGCCACAAGGAGACGTCACTCATTTTCCCGGTTCTGGCACTGGCTGTGCTGCTCTTCTGGGGAAGCAGTCAGTCACTGCCAGTGGTGGTTGGTATCAATATTCTTGCCCTGGTCGGCATCTTAACCAGCGCATTTAGCGTCGTTCGCCATGCGGACGTCCTGGCCCACCGTCTGGGCGAGCCGTATGGTTCTTTAATTCTCAGCCTTTCCGTTGTTATTCTCGAAGTTAGCCTGATTTCCGCGCTCATGGCGACCGGCGATGCAGCGCCGACGCTGATGCGCGATACGCTTTACTCGATCATTATGATTGTGACGGGTGGTCTGGTGGGCTTCTCTCTGCTGTTGGGTGGGCGTAAATTCGCGACCCAGTATATGAACCTGTTTGGCATCAAACAGTATCTGATTGCCCTCTTCCCGCTTGCCATTATCGTGCTGGTCTTCCCGATGGCGCTGCCGGGTGCAAACTTCTCCACCGGTCAGGCGCTGCTGGTCGCGCTGATTTCCGCCGCCATGTACGGCGTGTTCCTGTTGATTCAGACCAAAACGCACCAGAGCCTGTTTGTGTATGAGCATGAAGACGACGGCGACGACGATGATCCGCACCACGGTAAGCCGTCGGCCCACAGCAGCGCGTGGCATACGGTTTGGCTGATCGTACATCTGATTGCGGTGATTGCCGTTACCAAGATGAACGCTAACCCGCTGGAGACGCTGTTAACCGAGCTGAACGCGCCGGTGGCGTTTACCGGCTTCCTGGTGGCGCTGCTGATCCTTTCCCCTGAAGGGCTGGGCGCGCTGAAAGCGGTGTTGAATAATCAGGTGCAGCGCGCAATGAACCTGTTCTTCGGCTCCGTGCTGGCAACGATTTCACTCACCGTACCGGTGGTGACGCTGATTGCCTTTATGACCGGTAACGAGCTGCAGTTTGCGCTGGGTGCGCCGGAGATGATCGTGATGGTAGCATCATTGCTGCTGTGCCAGATTTCGTTCTCCACCGGGCGCACCAACGTGCTGAACGGAGCGGCGCATATGGCGTTGTTTGTTGCGTATCTGATGACGATATTTGCGTAAGAGTGGGCCGGTGCAGGCTGATGCCCCCACCCTAACCCTCTCCGCCAGGGAGAGGGAGGCATAAAAAAACCCGCCGAAGCGGGTTTTTTTATTATTTGCTGGTATCCAGCTCGTCGAAGCTCTTCACCAGATCGTCAATCGCTTTGATCTGTTTCAGGAACGGCTCAAGCTTATCCAGCGGCAGCGCGGATGGACCGTCGCATTTTGCGTTATCCGGATCCGGGTGCGCTTCAATGAACAGGCCAGCCAGGCCGGTTGCCATACCGGCGCGCGCCAGTTCGGTCACCTGAGCACGGCGGCCGCCGGACGCGGCGCCAAACGGGTCGCGGCACTGCAGAGCATGGGTCACGTCGAAAATCACCGGAGACTGGTTAGAGACGTTCTTCATTACGCTGAAGCCCAGCATATCCACGACCAGGTTGTCGTAACCGAAGTTTGCACCACGGTCGCACAGGATGACCTGATCGTTACCACCTTCGATAAACTTATCGACGATGTTACCCATCTGGCCCGGGCTGACGAACTGTGGTTTTTTCACGTTGATCACGGCACCGGTTTTCGCCATCGCGGCCACCAGGTCGGTCTGGCGAGCCAGGAATGCCGGGAGCTGAATCACGTCCACCACGTCTGCCACCGGCTGCGCCTGGGAGGCTTCATGCACGTCGGTGATCACTTTCACGCCAAAGGTCTGCTTCAGCTCCTGGAAAATTTTCATACCCTCTTCCAGACCCGGGCCACGGTAAGAGTTGATGGAGGAGCGGTTGGCTTTGTCAAAAGAGGCTTTAAACACGTACGGGATGCCCAGCTTCTGGGTCACGGTAACGTAGTGTTCGCAGATACGCATGGCGAGATCGCGGGATTCCAGCACGTTCATGCCGCCAAACAGTACGAACGGCAGGTCGTTTGCTACCTTGATATCACCAATGCTAACCACTTTTTGTTTCATAGGATCGCCTTATTCAGGTGTGAATCGGAATTAAGATTAATGCAGTGTAATTTGTTTGTGCGAGATCGCGTTGATCTGCGCACGAATCATTTCGCTAATAGGGTCTTCCGGGCACTGCTCGACGAAATAGCTCAGATCGTTCAGCGCCACGTGCTCGCAGTCGAGCTGGGCATAAATCAGCCCTCGGTCGCGGATTTCGTACGGATCTTCCGGGTTGAACTGCAGCAGTACTTCACTGGCGCGCAACGCCAGCTCCATCTGACGCTCTTCCATTAAAGCGGACTTTAGCGTGTCCAGCAGCTTACGAATGACCTCTGCGTTATCCGCCTCGTCGAGATCTTCGTTGAAGAGTTCAGCCACCGGGCTAATATTGCCTTTCAGCCATACGTCCAGCGTATGTTCATCCAGCGTGTCGCCGTTGAAAGGATTAATGAGCCACATTTCGCCGTCCAGCCACTCAGCACGCAGGATCATCTGCGTCGGGAAAATGACCGGGACCAGCGGAATATCCAGACGGTGCGCGACCCACAGCAAAATAGAACCCAGCGCCACGGCGCTGCCCTGACGATTTTTTAAGACCTGGTCCAGCCATAATGCGTCAGACAGGCGATACACGCCCCGCGTGTCGCAGAAACCCCATTCGCCGTAGAAAAGCTCAAGCAGCTTCTCTAATTGCCAGTCTTGCGGTCGCGCCTGATTAATCTCTTCACGCGCCAGGCTGACCAGATTCTCCAGCTCATCGTAGACAAACTGCGACGTAAAATCGTCGCGAATCATCTCTGAAATCAGGATCATGCCATCGCAAAGCGGCACTTTATTAAATTCGAAATCGGCTAAGGACCTCATGACTTACCCCAGTAACGGTATTCTTGTGGTGGCGAGTTTAATGATGATGTACAGCACCACCAGACCCAGCAGAAAGGCGATAAACCCGACCTGCTGGCTGCGCGGACGACGACGCCCAAGCGCGATAAAACCCAAAACGATGTAGATGATAACGCCAAACAGCTTTTCAGTCAGCCATGCGCCTTTATCAGTAAATGGCAGATAGCCGGTCTTCCACATAAGCCCGGCACCGGAAAGGAGCAACACCGTGTCAATACAGTGTGGCGCGATACGCACCCAGCGGGCATCCATCAGCGGATTGTTGCTGTAGCGCCACCAGTAACGGACGATGAAAAAGGTGATGGTCAGCGCAACGGAAATCAAGTGGACGGTAATAAGTACGGTAAAAAGGCTCATAACCACTGCCCCAGCGTCAGGCGCTCATTGCCGCCGTAGTCGCGGCAGGTTTGGACAGCGGCGTAGCCTGCTTGCATAAACAGCGCTCGCACGGCTTCCCCCTGCGTCCAGCCATGCTCCACCAGCAGCCAGCCACCGGGAAGTAAATGTTGTCGTGACGTTGTCACAATGTGATCAAGATCGGCTAATCCCGCGTTGGCAGCAACCAGCGCCGTGAGCGGTTCAAAGCGAACATCTCCCTGCGCAAGGTGCGGATCATGTTCGTCGATGTAGGGAGGATTGCTGACAATCATCGCAAATGAACGATTCTCAAGCGCAGCAAACCAGCTGCTTTGCAGCACCGTCACGTTACTGAGCCCGATTCGTTCCACGTTACGCTGCGCCAGCGTGACCGCATCAGGCATCACGTCCACCGCCGTAACGGTGCAGTCCGGCCGCTCGCTGGCGAGCGCCAGCGCGATGGCCCCGGTGCCTGTACCGAGATCGAGAATGCTGCAGGCCTCCGCAGGTAAACGCGCCAGCGCCTGCTCAACCAGACACTCGGTGTCCGGACGCGGGATCAGCGTTGCCGCCGAAACGTACAGCGGTAACGACCAGAACTCGCGCTCGCCGACAAGGTGCGCCACCGGCTCGCCGGTTTTACGGCGGGCAAGCAGCGCGGCGAGCTGTGCTTCCTGTTCCGCGGTCAGTTCAGTTTCGCCGAAGGCCAGCAGGTACGTGCGGGCTTTACCCGTCACATGCTCAAGCAAAATTTCGGCATCGCGTTTAGGGCTTTCACTTTCGGAAAGCTCACCGGCAGCCTCACATAACCAGCGCTGAAAATCCATTATTCCTGCTCGGACAGTGCCGCCAGCTGGTCGGCCTGGTATTCCTGCACGATAGGCTCAATCAGCATGTCCAGCTTGCCTTCCATCACCTCGTCCAGACGGTACAGCGTCAGGTTGATGCGGTGGTCGGTTACGCGCCCCTGCGGGAAGTTGTAGGTGCGGTTTCGGTCGCTGCGATCGCCGCTGCCCAGCAGGTTACGACGCGTGGATGCTTCCGCCTGCTGGCGTTTCGCCATTTCGGCCGCGTGGATACGCGCGCCCAGCACCGACAACGCTTTGGCTTTGTTTTTATGCTGGGAACGCTCGTCCTGACATTCGACAACTATACCGGTTGGCAGGTGGGTAATACGAATGGCGGAATCAGTGGTGTTAACGTGCTGACCGCCCGCGCCAGAGGAGCGGAAAGTATCAATACGCAGGTCCGCCGGATTGATGTCCGGCAGTTCCGCTTCCGGCAGCTCCGGCATCACCGCCACCGTACAGGCGGAGGTGTGAATGCGGCCCTGAGATTCGGTGGCCGGTACGCGCTGCACGCGGTGACCGCCGGATTCAAACTTGAGACGTCCATACACGCCGTCGCCGCTGATCTTGGCGATAACCTCTTTATAGCCACCGTGTTCGCCTTCGTTGGCGCTCATGATCTCCACGCGCCAGCGACGCGACTCGGCGTAGCGGCTGTACATGCGGAACAGATCCCCGGCAAACAGCGCCGCTTCGTCACCGCCGGTACCGGCGCGAACTTCCACAAAGGCGTTACGCTCATCGTCCGGATCTTTCGGCAGGAGAAGTACCTGAAGCTGCTGCTCCATCTCTTCAGAACGCGCTTTCGCATCCTGCAGCTCTTCCTGCGCCATCTCGCGCATTTCAGGATCGTCGAGCATCATCTGCGCGGTTTCGATATCTTCCTGAACCTGTCGCCAGTCGGTAAAGCATTTAGAAACATCACTTAACTGCGCGTATTCACGTGAAAGGGCGCGAAAACGTTCCTGGTCCGCAATGGTCCCGGCATCCCCGAGCAGCGCCTGTACTTCTTCATGGCGCTCGTGCAGAGCTTCCAGTTTAGCGACGATAGAAGGCTTCATAGGCGTAAGTGCACCTTGTCTTAGAAAATGGGTATAGGGCGCTATTCCAGCCCGAGGCTGTTGCGCAGAATAGTCAGGCGTTCATCATCCCCGTCACGGGCGGCCTGCTGAAGAGATTTGGTTGGTGCATGGATAAGGCGGTTGGTCAGTTTCCACGCCAGATCCTGCATAATTGCGTGCGCGTCACCGCCCTGTTCAAGGGCCGCTAACGCTTTGGCAGTCAGGTCATCACGCACCTGCTCCGCCTGTCCGCGATACTCGCGGATGGTCTCGCTGACGCTTTGCGCGCGCAGCCAGGCCATAAACTCACTGGTTTCCTGCTCAACGATGGTTTCCGCCTGAACCGCCGCCGCTTTACGCTGCGCGAGGTTGTGCGAAATGATGCTTTGCAGGTCATCCACGCTGTAAAGGTAGGCGTTAGGCAGCTTGCCCACTTCCGGCTCTACATCGCGCGGGACGGCGATATCCACCAGCAGCATCGGCTGATTACGACGGGACTTCAGCGCACGCTCCACCATCCCTTTTCCGATAATCGGCAGCGGGCTGGCGGTAGAGCTGATGATAATGTCCGCCTCTTTAAGGCGTTCATCGATGTCGCTCAGGGCAACCACCTCTGCCCCCACTTCATCCGCCAGCACCTGCGCGCGTTCGCGGGTGCGGTTAGCGATGATCATCTTTTTCACTTTATGCTCGCGCAGATGGCGCGCCACAAGTTCGATGGTTTCGCCCGCGCCCACCAGCATCACGGTGACGGTAGAAAGGGATTCAAAGATTTGGCGCGCAAGGGTGCAGGCCGCGAAAGCAACAGAAACCGCACTGGCACCAATGTCGGTTTCGGTTCGCACACGCTTCGCCACGGAGAACGACTTCTGGAACATGCGCTCCAGCTCGCTGGCCTTCAGATGCCCTTTTTGTGAGTCGGCAAACGCTTTTTTCACCTGACCGAGAATTTGCGGCTCGCCCAGCACCAGCGAATCCAGACCGCTGGCCACGCGCATCAGATGGCTGACGGCATCGTTATCCTGATGCCAGTACAGGCTGTTGCGCAGCTCGTCTTCGTTGAGATTGTGGTAGTCGCATAGCCAGCGGATCAGCGCTTCGTGCAGGTTGTCCTGCTCTTCCACGCTTAAATAGAGCTCGGTACGGTTGCACGTCGAGAGCACCACGCCACCCTGCACCATCGGCTGTGCAAGCAGGCTGTCCAGCGCCAGGTCAAGCGTATCCGGCGAAAACGTTACGCGTTCTCGCAGCGAAACCGGGGCTGTTTTGTGGTTGATACCGAGTGCTAATAGGGTCATGTTGAGCGGGAGTAGTACCAGCGTTAATAAGGTTAGCAGAACGCATCATACAGGATGCGCGAGATCAATAAAAGAGACAGCCCCCTTTCGGAGTAATAGGTTACACAGCGCTTTGAGATAATTTGAACGTAGACGGTAGCCCCCTTCGACGCTAGCATTAACAGTCATAACTGCAACGTATCTCAAGGATTTGTCCTCATTATGACCCGACTGATTCGCCTGCTGCCGCTGGCAGCACTGGTTCTGACCGCCTGTACCGTCACCCAACCAAAAGGCCCGGGCAAAAGCCCTGATTCACCGCAGTGGCGTCAGCACCAGCAGGACGTCCGTAATTTGAACCAGTACCAGACCCGCGGCGCTTTCGCTTATCTCTCTGACGAGCAAAAGGTTTATGCCCGCTTCTTCTGGCAGCAGACGGGGCAGGACAACTACCGCCTGCTGCTGCTGAACCCGCTGGGCAGCACCGAGCTGGAGCTTATCGCGAAACCGGGCGAAGCGCAGATCACCGATAACAAAGGCCAGCACTATACCGCGACCGATGCCGAAGAGATGATTGGCAAGCTGACCGGGATGCCTATCCCGCTCAACAGTCTGCGCCAGTGGATCCTGGGCCTGCCGGGTGACGCCACCGACTACACCCTGGACGACCAGTACCGTCTGAGCCAGGTGAACTACCCCCAGAACGGCAAAACCTGGAAAGTGGTGTACAGCGCCTATGACAGTAAGAGTAAACCGTCGCTGCCATCGAATATGGAACTGACTCAGGGAAGCCAGCGCATCAAGCTGAAAATGGACAACTGGATCGTTAAATGATGACCCACTGGCCCTCTCCGGCGAAGCTAAACCTGTTTTTATACATTACCGGCCAGCGCGCTGACGGCTATCACACGCTGCAGACGCTGTTTCAGTTTATTGACTATGGCGACACGATCTCCATTGAACAGCGCCAGGACGGGCAGATTTGCCTCCTGACCCCGGTCGAGGGCGTGGCGCATGAGGAGAACCTGATCGTGCGCGCCGCGCGTCTGCTGATGAAAGCCGCAGCGGAATCGGGCCGTCTACCCGCGGGAAGCGGCGCGGAAATCCGTATTGAGAAGCGGCTGCCGATGGGCGGTGGTCTGGGCGGTGGCTCATCCAACGCTGCAACCGTGCTGGTTGCGCTGAACCATCTCTGGGGCTGCGGGCTGTCGAAGGATGAACTGGCAGCACTGGGCTTGACGCTGGGGGCTGATGTCCCGGTATTTGTGCGCGGTCATGCGGCCTTTGCCGAGGGCGTGGGGGAAATCCTCTCCCCTGTAGAACCGCCGGAAAAATGGTACCTGGTTGCCCATCCTGGCGTAAGCATTCCGACCCCGGTCATCTTTAAAGATCCTGACCTGAAAAGGAATACCCCGGTTCGGTCAATAGAAACGTTATTAAATTGTGAATTCAGCAACGATTGCGAGGATATCGCAAGAAAACGTTTTCGCGAGGTTGATGCGGTGCTTTCCTGGCTGTTAGAATACGCGCCGTCGCGCCTGACTGGTACAGGAGCCTGTGTCTTTGCTGAATTTGACACCGAATCCGCCGCTCGTCAGGTGCTTGAGCAAGCGCCGGTTTGGCTGCATGGTTTTGTAGCACGTGGGATGAACACCTCCCCCCTACAGCAGGCCATTCTGGCGCAGACTGAGTTTCGGTGACAACGTCACCCTGTTCCAGACGTTGCATCGCGCTCTTTAATACACCGCCTGGATAGCCTTTGCCTGGCCCGCACAGTTTACGGCGAACGCTATCCACCACTGGACGCATGCCTGAGGTTCTTCTCGTGCCTGATATGAAGCTTTTTGCTGGTAACGCCACCCCGGAACTAGCACAACGTATTGCCAACCGCCTGTACACTTCCCTCGGCGACGCCGCCGTAGGTCGCTTTAGCGACGGCGAAGTCAGCGTACAAATTAACGAAAATGTACGCGGTGGTGATATTTTCATCATCCAGTCCACCTGTGCTCCAACGAACGACAACCTGATGGAACTGGTTGTTATGGTCGACGCTCTGCGTCGCGCTTCCGCAGGCCGTATCACTGCTGTAATCCCTTACTTCGGCTATGCACGTCAGGACCGTCGCGTCCGTTCCGCGCGTGTGCCAATTACCGCTAAAGTTGTCGCTGACTTCCTGTCCAGCGTTGGCGTTGACCGCGTACTGACCGTTGACCTGCACGCTGAGCAGATCCAGGGCTTCTTCGACGTCCCGGTTGATAACGTATTCGGCAGCCCAATCCTGCTGGAAGACATGCTGCAGCTGAACCTGGATAACCCAATCGTGGTTTCTCCGGACATCGGCGGCGTGGTACGTGCCCGTGCTATCGCTAAGCTGCTGAATGATACCGACATGGCGATCATCGACAAACGTCGTCCGCGCGCTAACGTTTCTCAGGTGATGCACATCATCGGTGACGTGGCTGGCCGCGACTGTGTGCTGGTCGACGACATGATCGATACCGGCGGTACGCTGTGTAAAGCGGCTGAAGCGCTGAAAGAGCGTGGTGCTAAGCGCGTGTTCGCGTACGCGACTCACCCGATCTTCTCCGGTAATGCCGTAAACAACCTGCGCAACTCCGTCATTGACGAAGTTGTAGTATGCGATACCATCCCACTGAGCGACGAGATCAAGGCACTGCCAAACGTGCGTACCCTGACCCTGTCCGGGATGCTGGCCGAAGCGATTCGTCGTATCAGCAACGAAGAATCCATCTCTGCAATGTTCGAACACTAATCGAACACGGCCGAAAAACCCGCTGCGGCGGGTTTTTTTGTCTCCGGGTTTTATTTGTATGATTAATGCCTCCTTCACCTGCCATTCATATGACAGATGATGCGCATACGGATGATAGATAATTGTGAAAAACGTAGCCTCCTCACATGTTCTGCCCTTTCGCGCCCTCATCGACGCCTGCTGGAAAGAGAAGTACACCTCGTCACGCTTTGTCCGTGACCTGATTGCCGGGATCACCGTCGGTATTATTGCCATCCCGCTGGCGATGGCGCTGGCAATTGGCAGCGGCGTTGCGCCGCAGTACGGTCTGTACACCTCGGCCGTTGCCGGGATCGTCATTGCCCTGACGGGCGGCTCGCGCTTCAGCGTCTCCGGCCCGACTGCCGCCTTTGTGGTGATCCTCTACCCCGTTTCGCAACAGTTTGGTCTGGCAGGCCTGCTGGTCGCCACCCTGATGTCCGGCGTCTTTTTGATTCTGTTTGGCGTGGCACGCTTTGGTCGCCTGATTGAGTACATTCCCCTTTCCGTGACGCTGGGGTTCACCTCTGGGATTGGTATCACCATCGGAACCATGCAGATCAAGGATTTCCTCGGCCTGCAGATGCCCCACGTACCGGAGCACTACCTGCAAAAAGTGGGGGCGCTGTTTATGGCGCTGCCAACTGCGAACCTGGGCGACGCCGCCATCGGGATTGTGACGCTGGGCACGCTGATCGTCTGGCCTCGTCTGGGTATCCGTCTGCCGGGTCACCTGCCCGCGCTGCTGCTGGGCTGCGCGGTGATGGCCATCGTCAATATGTTCGGTGTTCACGTCGCGACTATCGGCTCGCAGTTCCACTATGTTCTGGCGGACGGTTCACAGGGTAGCGGCATTCCGCAACTGCTACCGCAGCTGGTGCTGCCGTGGGACATGCCCGGCTCCAGCTTTACCCTAAGCTGGGATTCCCTGCGCGCCCTGCTTCCCGCCGCGTTCTCGATGGCGATGCTGGGAGCGATTGAATCCCTGCTCTGCGCCGTCGTTCTGGACGGCATGACCGGCACCAAGCACAAAGCTAACAGCGAACTGGTCGGTCAGGGATTGGGGAACCTCGTCGCGCCGTTCTTTGGCGGTATTACCGCAACGGCAGCCATCGCCCGCTCTGCGGCCAACGTGCGCGCGGGTGCAACGTCACCCGTTTCGGCGGTTATCCACTCCGTGCTGGTGATCCTTGCCCTGCTGATCCTTGCCCCGCTGCTCTCCTGGCTACCGCTTTCCGCCATGGCCGCCCTGCTGCTGATGGTGGCCTGGAACATGAGCGAGGCGCATAAGGTCGTGAACCTGCTGCGTCGCGCGCCGAAAGACGACATTATCGTGATGCTGATCTGCATGTCGCTGACCGTGCTGTTCGATATGGTTATCGCCATCAGCGTCGGGATCGTGCTGGCTTCCCTGCTGTTTATGCGCCGTATCGCGCAGATGACGCGCCTTTCCCCGGTAAACGTCGAGGTGCCTGACGATGTGCTGGTGCTGCGCGTGATTGGCCCGCTGTTCTTCGCCGCGGCGGAAGGTCTGTTCAGCGATCTGGAGTCCCGCATCGCGGGCAAACGGGTTGTGGTGCTGAAATGGGATGCCGTACCGGTGCTGGATGCAGGCGGCCTGGATGCCTTCCAGCGCTTTGTGAAACGTCTGCCGGAAGGCTGCGAGCTGCGGGTGAGTAACCTGGAATTCCAACCTCTGCGCACCATGGCGCGCGCGAGCGTGCAGCCTATCCCTGGCCGACTCTCCTTCTATCCTAACCGTGAAGCCGCGCTAGCGGATATGTGAGTTATCTGATGCAGAGAAACGTCTCTGCATCATCACTCCGATCGCCTGCTGGAGCCATGCAAGCACGGCAGGCGTCATCCAGGTTCCTTTCATCAGGTGCGGTTCCTGCTGCATGGCAGCGCGAAACTTTTGCTGAGTTTCCGGGTTCTTGCCCGCGTAAGACTGGAACAATGCCAGCCAGTTTTCAGCTAGCTTTTGCGCCTTCTCCGAGGCAGGATCGATATTTTCCCGCTGCGCCTGATGCAGTTTCGCCACCAGCGGCGGCCACTCCATCATGCGGTCAAAGTAGTGCTTCCGGGTAAAGGCCATCTCCTCGGCAGAAAGATATTTCTCCCAGATAATCAGCTTCGACTCGGCAAACGCCCGCGTGATGTAATCGGTCATCACCGGCGTGATGCCGGTCTGCGCCTGCATCTGCGGTTCAACGCTGTGCATCTCGTTTAACCGGGTGAGAAACTCCGGCTTGCCCGCCGTGTCCTGCTCCAGGCGCTCCATCCAGCGCGTCGCCAGATCCATCGCCCGCGCGTCCGTAGCGGGTATACGGTGTTCCAGCAGCGTGTTGGCCTCTGCAACCAGCCCTGACCAGATTGCCGTCAGCGCATCCTTGTGTACCGCAAACGGCAGCTGCTGTAACTCTTCTTTGCTAAACCAGCGATCGTACATATTCATTAACTCCAGAGTCTGTAGCCAGGATTCCAGATCCGGCGTCGCATCGTCGAGAAGCCCGGCTCGCAGCTCCACCAGCCGGTCGCGCAGCGTATGTATGCTGCGCAACTGTTTATCCAGCAGCGTGATTTGCGCATCGAGTAACTCGGTTAACGACAGCGACTCCTGCTCCAGGAAATCCCTGATTTCAGCAAGTTCCAGCCCCGCTTTTGCCAGCGCCTGGATCATGTGCAGACGCTGGACATCCGCCAGGTTGTAAAGCCGGTAACCTGCCGCGCTTCTGGCAGAAGGCAGCAACAACCCTGTTTGCTCATAGTGGTGCAATGTCCGCACGGTGATCCCGGCACGTTTCGCCAACTCACCCACCTGAATCAACATAACTGCTCCTTTTTCTTTGCCAGTGGCGCCACTCTGGAGCCTTACGTTACGTGAGGGTCAACCCCTGATGCAAAAAAAAACGACTCCCTCGGGAGCCGTTTCGGTGTTCTTTATCGCAGCACTAGCTGTGCTTATGCTGGTCGCGACGACAGCGTTTGTCGTAGTGGCGCACCCACCAGTATTTATCGCACACTTCCTCATGTCCGCTCATGCGTGCCCCGGCGAGCCACAATACCGCACCGAGGAAGATGCTCAGTATCGCGCCATGGGCGAAGTATTGCGGGAGATCAAGCTGCGGCAACTGGTTCAAAATGGAATAACCCACGCCGCCTACCATCACGAACAGCCCCAACCCCATCAGCACGTTACCGAGTAACGAAGCGTTTTTGCGTTTCATGTGTCACCTCCGGAACTTTGGGTTGTCAGGGGAAAAGCCCCTAATCCTTGTGTGTAAAGTATAGACAACGCCCCTTTTATGAGTTGCGTGAATGATCACAATTACAGATAACTCCCAAACAAAAGTTTACAAATAAGACTTTGAACAGCTTGAAATTCTAATTGTTCAAACAAGTAATTATTCGTATTTCGCTGCGACGATCGCAGAATTTTGTCAAGCGGCGCGCCAGACAGTAAACTACGCGCCAGATCTGGAACCCATTAGGAATTGAATCGTGACGATTAAACTGATTGTCGGCCTCGCCAACCCGGGCGCAGAATATGCGGCTACCCGCCATAATGCCGGTGCATGGTACGTCGATCTGCTGGCCGAGCAGTTACGTGCTCCCCTGCGTGAAGAACCTAAATTCTTCGGGTATACCTCACGTATCAACCTTGCAGGCGCAGACATTCGCCTGCTGGTACCCACCACGTTTATGAACCTGAGCGGTAAAGCCGTGGCGGCGATGGCAACGTTTTATCGCATCAATCCGGATGAAATTCTGGTCGCCCACGATGAGCTGGATCTCCCCCCTGGCGTGGCGAAATTCAAGCTGGGCGGCGGCCACGGCGGCCACAACGGTCTTAAAGACATCATCAGCAAGCTGGGCAATAACCCGAATTTCCACCGTTTGCGCGTGGGAATCGGCCATCCGGGCGATAAAAACAAAGTTGTCGGTTTCGTGCTCGGTAAGCCCCCGGTTTCCGAACAGAAACTGATTGACGAGGCGGTAGACGAAGCGGCGCGCTGCACTGAAATCTGGCTGAAAGACGGCTTAACCAAAGCGACAAACCGCTTGCACGCTTTTAAAGCGCAATAATCCGCCCGATACGGCTTTTTTACCGCGCGTCATGCGGGTTACGTGTATAATAGGCGTAGTTATTTACTTTTCATCAATCGGTTATGACTAACGGATTGATTATCAAGATATTAAGGTGATTTAGAAATGGGATTCAAATGCGGTATCGTCGGTCTGCCAAACGTGGGCAAATCCACCCTGTTTAACGCGCTTACCAAAGCGGGTATCGAAGCGGCGAACTTCCCGTTCTGTACCATCGAACCGAACACCGGCGTTGTGCCAATGCCGGACCCGCGTCTGGACCAGCTCGCGGAAATCGTGAAGCCGCAGCGCATTCTGCCAACCACTATGGAATTCGTGGACATCGCGGGCCTGGTAAAAGGCGCATCCAAAGGTGAAGGCCTGGGCAACCAGTTCCTGACCAATATTCGTGAAACCGAAGCGATCGGCCACGTTGTGCGCTGCTTCGAGAACGACAACATCATCCACGTAAACAACAAAGTGGATCCGGCTGACGACATCGACGTTATCAACACCGAGCTGGCGCTCTCTGACCTCGACACCTGCGAACGCGCGATTCACCGCGTGCAGAAGAAAGCCAAAGGCGGCGACAAGGACGCGAAAGCGGAACTGGCTGCGCTGGAAAAATGTCTGCCAC
The DNA here is from genome assembly GCF_034107425.1 of Enterobacter sp. 148H3. NCBI lineage: Bacteria > Pseudomonadati > Pseudomonadota > Gammaproteobacteria > Enterobacterales > Enterobacteriaceae > Enterobacter > Enterobacter sp. 148H3. Next base: position 107,239 of record NZ_JAWNEI010000013.1, read on the forward strand.
AGCTGGAAAACGCCGGCATGCTGCGCGCGCTGAAAAACCTGACTGACGAAGACAAAGCGGCGATCAAATACCTGAGCTTCCTGACCCTGAAGCCAACCATGTACATCGCCAACGTTAACGAAGACGGTTTCGAGAACAACCCTTACCTCGACAAAGTGCGTGAAATCGCCGCGGCGGAAGGTTCTGTGGTTGTTGCTGTGTGCGCTGCCGTTGAATCCGACATCGCCGAGCTGGACGATGCCGACCGTGAAGAGTTCATGGCCGAGCTGGGTCTGGAAGAGCCGGGCCTGAACCGCGTGATCCGCGCAGGCTATGAGCTGCTGAACCTGCAGACCTACTTCACCGCTGGCGTGAAGGAAGTGCGTGCCTGGACCATCCCTGTGGGTGCGACTGCGCCTCAGGCGGCCGGTAAAATCCATACCGACTTCGAGAAAGGCTTTATTCGTGCGCAGACTATCGCGTTTGAAGACTTCATCACCTACAAGGGTGAGCAAGGCGCGAAAGAAGCAGGCAAGATGCGTGCGGAAGGGAAAGATTACATCGTTAAAGATGGCGATGTGATGAACTTCCTGTTTAACGTTTGATTGGTTTTGAATGAAAAAAATCCACGCTTTGGCGTGGATTTTTTTTCATAAATTACCGGTTTTACGCCTTCTTGCGCAGATAGAACTCAAGGTATTTTTTAGGTCTATCCTGAAACGCACGCTCTTTGCCGTAGTTATAAGCATCGTTGAAATATTTATACGCTTCATCGAATTGATTCAACTCGTAACAGACCATGCCGAGGTCGATTGATGGTGCGGTGTCTATATCCGATCCACGTGTGCGCAAAGTCGTCTCTCCCCATTTCTTCGCCTCATCGTAATCCTCAAGATCAAAGTAAGCGCTGTACATGCACGCAGCGATCCAGTTAGCAAATTCCGATTCAAACTTTGGCTCAGGAAGAGCTTGCCAGGCTTTTTGGTATTGCTCTAAAGCTTCGGCGTATTTTTGGTTGTCGTGAAACTCGTTTCCTTTTTCTACAAGAGATGTAACTCTTTTTTCATCGAATTTATAGCATACGTTTTTCATATATTTATTCATTATCATTCGAAAAGAGACCTCCTTGCCTATATAAAAGGGATATAAGCAATAAATGCCTTCAGAAGCATGGAGGTCTCTAAAAGAGTAAGTTTTTATTGTTAACTAACCAAAAAAGAAATATTTAAAAGCTTCTGCCTCAACATCCTTAAGCTTGCTTTTTAGCATTAAATCGATATCTTCCAGAAAGTCCTCTCTGAAATTAAAATCATCATCTGTAGCATCACCATCATATTTACTTTGTTCTATCTCAATGGCAGAACAAAAAGCATCCAAAAAATCGGCTAACGAATTGGAAATAATGAAATTTCTTTTTTGAATACTACCATAAACAGGAGATGTAATATTTTGGGTATCACAAAAAAGAACATCTCCATTTCTTTCAGCAAAGATTATATATTCATCGCGCCAGGTCGTGTCATTTTGAACTCGCCAGCCTGATAACATTTCATTAAGCTCTTGGGACTCAACAATCTGTATAAAGAAAGCACCATCAAATGTTGGGTGATCATTTAAAATCAAATGGCTATAAAAAAAACGAATTTCGCCATTTAAATTCACTGGAAAAGAAGTTTCATTTTCATCATCTGTATAGTCTATCTCTCCCATATTTAAATCATTCATTTTGAATTTGATAACAAAGTCTTGGACTGCATTTTTTATGTTCATCTTTCCCCCTATAATTGCTTACAAGAGAATCGTGTGGGCGGTAGCGAATCAGATCTTCAGGAGTTAACCCCCACGGATCCACCCACCCCAGCGCATTCGGCGCATACTGGTAAAGGTTTATCCCCCCCGCCAGCCCTATCGGGTCCTGCTGCGTAA